>NZ_MPJE01000010.1:0-10003 GCF_001975465.1 Chlorobium sp. KB01 | reverse complement strand
CGGACAAAGTTGATTGATTTTTTTTAAAATAATGCGACATCTTTGTTGACATATTCCGAATACCGATCAGAAAACCGACCGGTATGGCGGCAAGAGTAAGAAGTGCCTGTTCGCCGAGCAGAATAAACGATATCTCTCCTTTGGTCATGCCGAGCACCCGCAGGCTTGAGAGTTCACGTGCCCGTTCGGAAAGCGAAATACGCGCTCCGTTGTAGACCACGGCAAAGGCAAGCACGCAGGCAAACGTGGTAAGAATGATTGTGGAGGTGGTCATGCTTCTTGCTATCAGTTCATCGAAACTCTCCTTGAGCGCTTTCAGCATCATGATTCCTGCAACTCCGGGCATTTTTTTAAAGGTGGTGTTGAGTTGCGCTCCCTTGAGCTGGTCTATGCGCAGATAGGCGGCATTCAGCGCTCCTCCGTCTCCTGCCAGCCGGTTCAGCTCGGCTATGTTCATGTAGGCAGAAAGGCCGAGTATTTCATCGATTGTGCCGCCGACAAGAAGCTCGCGATGAAGCTGTTTTCCCTGAAGAAAATCAATCTGAAGCCTGTCGCCCGGCCTTACACCGAGTATGTCGGCAAGAGTGGTGGTCAGGAGGATGCCGTTTTGCGGAAGATTGACCTGCAGGTTTGATTTGTCAACCAGCCGCTGCAGCCCCACAGCCGACTCCAGACCCTTGATGGTCTGCCGGCGGGATCGATGAAGAAAACTCATTCTGACCGGTTCCTCACGGTAGAATTCGTGCTCAAGCACCCCGTCAAGAGAAGCAAATGCATAGGCAACCGAAGGCGGCATGGGATCATTGAAAATAACGGTAACATCCTCGCAGTGTTTCCGGCTGAACTCCACCTGAACCATCCTGTCGACCGCATCGTAGGTGTAACGGCCGGCAATAAGAATGGCAACGGCAAGAGAGATCATGAGCACCGACAGCGCTGATTTCCATTGATGCCGCTCAAGGTTCCGGACAATAATCCTGACCGGTACCGGCATTTTATGACGAAGCGGTTCACGGTCAAAGAGACCCGGTTTGTAGATAACCGGAGAGTCGGGACGCATCGCTTCGGCTGGCGGAAGCAGAACGGCACTGCGGACTGCACCAAGTGCTCCGAAAAGAGCTGCACTGAGGCTCAGAATGACCGAGAGGGCCACATCCTCAATTCGGAAGTAATAGACCAGTTCGGCAAAATTATAGAAATCCGCATAGATGTTCATCAGCCCTCGGCCGAGCCAGGCTCCGAGAGCTGTGCCGCCAACGGCACCAACGGCAACAGGAATCATGGCAAAACCGAGATAGTGCAGACCGACATCTTCATTGGAGTACCCCATCGCTTTGAGCACGGCTATCTGGTCACGCTGGGTGGCGACGATACGACGAAGCACAATGTTGAGCAGAAAGACCGCAACAGCAAGAAAGACCAGAGGAAGAAAGGTTATCTGGATGCCGACCTGCTTGATTTCGTCGACAATGAAGCGGTCGGAGAGCTGCTCGCTCCTCCCGTATGCTCCGAGTGAACCATATCGCCGGAAGAGGTTATCAAGCTGCATGATAACGTCCTTTTCCGAAGCACCGTGAGCCAGTGTGAGTGAGAGGTCATTGAACCCTCCGGTCATGTCAAGCGCAGATTCAAGCGCCTTGCGGCTCATCCAGAAAACGCCGAACCGCCGTTTGTCCGGAAAAAAGGCTCCCGGCTGAACCTCATAGATATATTCCGGGGAGAGTCCCATGCCGACGATAAGCAGCTCTTTTTTATGTCCGTTGATCACCGCACCGATATGGTCGCCCGGCACAAGATTGTTGGCTTCAAGAAAGGGTTTGCTCGCAATCACCTCTTCAGGCTTTCCCGGTTCAATGTAGCGCCCTTTTTTCAGAAACAGATCGTTCAGCACCGGAATCCCCCGATAGTCGGGAATCGAGACCAGGCGGCCTGTCGCCGGTTCGTCAAGACCCGGAACATCAAGCGTAACATCAGTTGTGATCCGGGTAGTGACTGATGCAACCCCCTGGATTCGGCTCACGCTCTCCCGATAAAACTCGGGGGCACTCTTGACCTGCAGAAATACATCTGCGAACCGGTAACGGCTGTAGTAGCGCTCACGGGAGGCCTCAAGCGAATATTTCACACTGCTCATGGAGACAAACACGGAGATACCGCAGGCAACAACAGCCGCCACAGCGAACATCTGACCTTTGTGACGCAGCAGGTCGCGCAGCAGTTTTCTCTGAAGTTGCTTCATCCCGGCCTCTACCAGACAAGTTCCGAAGGGGATACCCGGGTCAGGTTCCTGCGATCTTCGGAAACCTCGCCGCTTCGAAGGCGAACCACCCGGTCAGCCATACCGGCGATGGATGCGTTATGGGTAATGACAAGGGTTGTTGTGCCGAGTTCACGGTTGACGTTTTCAATGACATCAAGTACCAGCTTCCCGGTCTGAAAATCAAGCGCACCAGTTGGTTCATCGCATAAAAGCAGTTCCGGCCGCTTGGCTACAGCCCTTGCAATGGCTACCCGCTGCTGCTCCCCTCCGGAAAGCTGCGCGGGAAAATGGTTCAGCCGGTCACCCAGCCCAACCAGACGAAGCGCCTCATCGGCCTTCATCGGATTTTCAGCAATCTCGGTAACCAGCTGTACGTTTTCAAGTGCGGAGAGGCTTGAAATCAGATTGTAGAACTGGAAAACAAAGCCGATTGAGCGTCGCCGGTAGGCCGTCAGCTCCGCTTCCGTAGCGGCGGTAATCTCCCGGCCATGAAAAAAAAGCTTGCCTGAGGTGGGTGTATCGAGTCCGCCGATAATATTGAGCAGGGTCGATTTGCCGCTGCCGGAAGCACCGAGCAGCACGGCCAGCTCACCGGCATAAAAATCAAGGGATACATGTTTCAGCGCATCGACCTGCACCTCTCCCATGATGTAGGATTTTGACAGATCGCTGATCCGGAGCACAGCCTGTGATTCACCAATGCCGGATCTGTCGGCGTGCATAGCCATTATTTTGAATATCCGGACCAGTAACCGCTGTAAACCAGTCGCCCGGTTTTTGAACGAACCAGCTTTAAAAGCCGCTTGTATACCCGGTCAAAATATTCATCGGACTCTTCCGCCCATTTCGCATAATTCAGAACATTGCCGGTTTTCATCACAACGCAGATGGTCGGGCGGGACTCATCAGGCATACCCTCCCTCAAAGTCTCCTTGTAACGCTCAAGCTGTGGCAGGTCGAGCGCGGAAACTGTTTCCGGAAAATTCAGACGACCGGAATATCTCTTTTCATAAAGTCTGTTTTTGAAAGGCTTGACTATACTTGTTATAACTTCACCGTTCTCCCTGAGCGTCAGTTCCTGTCCGCCAAACATGCCCTGGATATCCCTCAACTCGATTTTTGCATAGTTTGCTGCATAAGCTCTGCCGCAAAAAAGCAGAAGAAGAAAGGTGATCACTACTCGTTTCATGACATCCCCTTGAACAGTGCCCTTGATTATTAAAAGCCGCATAGGTGCATGCGTTCTGAACGAAGACTGCCGTTTCTGATAAAATACAAAACCCGCTCGGGTTCATGAGCAGCGAAATCCGATATTTTTACTGCTTTGCACACTTGATTTGTAAAATGAAGCGGGTTTCATGAGCGCTGAAACTGTATAATTATGCCGGGATTTTTGTAACATCCACTTCTACAAGGACAATTCTATACGCCTATGGATCTCAATTCCCCCCTTCTCACAGCCCTCCTCTTCAGTGCGGGTATGTTCTCCGGTTTTTTGATCAGCCGGTACTTCAATAAAAGAGGGAAGCAATCAATGAAGCACAATGTTGCCATTGCAGCCTCAAGCGTCAGCGGACGGGGTGCTTTTGCTTCTAATAAGATCATGAATGGTGCGGTGATCGAGCGCTGCCCGGCGCTTGAGGTAACGGACAAAGATATCGGCGGAGAGCTTCTGAACTACGTATTCTACGGGAACCGGGAAAACTCACGCCTGGTGGTCATGGGTAACGGCATGCTCTTCAACCACTCGTTCACACCCAATGTTGCATACTATCTTGAAGAGACGGATATCGGACCTGAACTGATACTCTATGCTCTGCGCGATATTGAAAAGGGTGAGGAGCTCTTCTACAACTACGGTGACGAGTGGTGGGCAACCCGTCAGGGGTGAAAATAAAAACAACAGCCAATGATTACGAAAGCAGTTCAAAAAGCGATGATTTGGCTGCTTTTTTATCGAAAGTCAATACCTGCTCACAACCGGACACGGCTGCGTCAAAGGCGATCAACAGGTCCGACAGATCAAGATTATTATGCCGGGCATCTGAAATAAAAGACCTGACGGACGCTTGCGAATCGAAGAGAAGAATGGGAAGCAATAACAGTTCAGAAAGAGCATCAAGAAGGTCTCGACGTTTTATTGCATAAACAGATTCCAATACCCATATCAGCTCAAGCAATACTGGAACAGTAACATAAAAAACCGTTTTTTCATCCTCGGCAGCCTTAAACAACCGGTATACCTTATCTGCCTGCTCCTTGTCGTCACGCACAAGAAATCGCACAAGAATGTTGGTATCAAGCGCTTTCACCGAACCTGCTGTCTGAATTTCAGTCGAACAACATCATTGATTTCCTGAATTGAAAGTGCTTTCCTTTCAGGATCAAACAACTTGCCGAAAAGATCATCAACACTCTTTTTGATCGGCGTCACAACAATCCTCCCCCCCTTTTCACATGAGAACTCAAGCTTGTCACCGGAGTGGAGACCAAGAGTATCCCTCACTGTTTTAGGAATAGTCACCTGCCCTTTATTCGTCATTGTTGCGATTACCATAAAATCTCTCCTTACCATTCAAATTATATCTTACTTCATGGTAAGGAATTTTAACCGAAAAGAAAACAAACATCAAACAAATACATATCCGCAATCACGAGATATTACTGTCCGAATCTCCCTGGAACAACGTTCAGGCATCACTATAAATTGTCGTGAGCGGTTTGAGTGCGAGGCGGCCGGAGCGCAGAAACCGGAATGTACACGCAGTACTTGAGGATTTCGAGCACCGAGCACCGACCAACGAAACAATCGAATCGCGGAATAGATTTATAGTGGCGCCTGCATTACAAGCGCTTTGAGAGAATTCTCTTCATCGCCGCCTCATCAATCAGTACGGCATTGCTCTTGCATCGGGTGATAGAAACAAGGTGGTCAATATCGCGGGGCGCCAGTCCGTAACGGCTCAGGCGCGGAAAGCGGAGCTGCTCCTGCCAGGCTTCAAGCCTCTCAAGCAGTTTTTCACATCCGGAATGAACATCCCCGTATGCAGAGCCGGAGAGCAGGGCTCCCGCTCTGGCATATTTATGCAGAACCGGATGGTTCCGGTCAAGCTGATGCAGGGTGGCAATATTCTCTCGGGTCGCCTCAAGAAGAAGTGTTGCACAGAGTGTGCCGTGCGGTATGTTGACAAGTCCGCCTACAGATGAAGCAAATCCATGCACAATACCAAGCCCTGCATTGGCAAGCACAATACCCGACATAAGGGCTGCAAAGGCAAGATCGCCTCTTGCGCCAATATCAGAAGCTCGCTCGGCACAGACACCGGGAAAGGAGCGGCTGAAGCGTTCAAGACCGATGACTGCAAGTGCGTCAGTGTATGGTGAGGCAAAAGGCGATGTATATGCCTCAATCAGCTGGGTGCAGGCATCCATTCCTGAAGCGGCGGTCATCGCTTCCGGGAGTGTGAGCATGAGTTCCGGATCGATCAGGGCAATATCGGGAACAAACGCCGGATGGCGGAGAGAGCGCTTGAAACCGCCGGCTCCTACCCTGCTGATGACGGCGTTACTGGTAACTTCGCTGCCGGTGCCGGAGGTTGTGGGAACGGCTATAAAAGGAACCTTCCTGCCGTCATGAGCGGTAAAGGCCTCCTGCCCCTCTATGAACCGCTCAACCGGAAGAGTCTGGAGCAGCATTGCCGAAATTGCCTTGCCCGCATCCAGAACACTCCCTCCTCCGATGGCAAGAACCGCGTCCACGGAACAGGCCCTGAAGCTGGAAACCGCACTGTTGACCAGTTCAGGAGAGGGCTCACGATCAACGGCAAGATGGTTTATCATCAACCCGCTCTGTTCCAGGCTCTCGATAAGCCCGGTAAAATGACCCGAGTGCCGGAGTGCATGAGCGCCGGTAACAACCAGAACTGTTCTGCCGAATGGAGCAGCGAGTTCCGGAAGCAAGGAGATCCGGCCCGCTCCAAAGTGAATGGCCGGAAGCGGAAGAAGGGAAAAATCCTGTTCACTCATCTCGGCACTACCTTGACGTATTGAAAAAAGGGTATCAACCGTTTCCACTCAACAACAGGTAGAGTGCCCCCGAAATCCAGACAAAAACCTCGGTCAACTCACTGGCGGCTCCAAGAACATCACCTGTAACCCCTTCGATCTTTTTATAGCTCAACAGCCCGGTCATCCCTCCAGCAGCAGTTGAGGCTGCCAGCAATAGAAAGAGCGCGGCCATATCCTGATGGAGCAACGGGAAAAGAAAGAGCAGGGTAACGAGCGAAGCGACCGATATATGCGTCCATCCGGCACCGGTTACAAAAGCGTGGGCTGTCCCACCCTCTCGGCGGGCATAAGGGAGCGCTGAAGCAAGAACCACCTGCGTCAGACGGGCAAGCAGCACGCCGGCAGCAATAAAGGTGAATGCTCCGAGCTCAATCAGTTTCAGCACAGCAATCCATTTAAGCAGAAGCAGCAAAGAGAGTGCAATGGCACCAAAGGAACCGACATGAGGATCCTTCATGATCTTCAATACCGACTCCCTGCTCCTGCCACCCCAGAAGCCGTCCGAGAGATCGGCAAGTCCATCCAGATGCATCCCTCTGGTCAGGCTAATTCCACCGAGAACAACAAGTGCGGCCGCCAGTTCATTCCATCCCGAGAGATGAGCGGCATAACCGATCAGCGCCTGCAGCACACCGAGCAGAAGCCCGACAAGGGGAAACCAGAAAAGCGTTTTACTGAAGCTGTCGGTATCCCGTCCGGGAACAGAGAAAACCGTCAGCGTTCGTATGGCTGAAACCAGGGCTCTCAGCATCAGGTCCCGCTTTTTTCACTGATTTTCGCCGAACTGAAGGTTGCCATCTCTTTATAGATTTTAACGGATGCCTCAATAAGCTGCATGGCCAGAGCTGCACCGGTTCCTTCGCCAAGCCGGAGATCGAGATCAAGAATCGGCCTTGCGCCAAGCTTCTGCATGATAACCCTGTGCCCCTGCTCATTGGAGGTGTGGCTGAAAAAGAGGTAGTCGTCTACTGCCGGAGAGAGCTTCAGGGCAACAACGGCTCCGGCTGACGAAATAAAGCCGTCAACTACAACGGGTAGTTTCAGGGCGGCAGCTCCGAGAATAAAACCGGTGATGGCGGCAATCTCATAGCCGCCGAGTGCGGCAAGCGTTTCGAATGGCGCTGTGCAACGGGCAGCATTGATCGCAAGTGCCCTCTGGATAACCTCAATTTTATGCTGGAGGCGTTCATCATCAATGCCGGTTCCCCTGCCGGTTATGCTCTCAACCGGAACACCGAGAAGAACAGCGTAGAGTGCCGTTGCCGGAGTGGTGTTGGCAATACCCATCTCGCCGGTTCCAAGAATATGGTAACCTGCATCATAAGCATCGCCAGCTATTGATGCTCCGCGAAGCAGCGCCTGCAAGGTATCCTCCTCACTCATGGCCGGACCTGATGCCATGTTGGCACTCCCCGGTTTAACCTTGTATTTCAGAAGCCCCGGTGTGTCCGGAAAGTCATGATTGACACCCATATCAACAACCGCCAGATCAGCTCCGGCATGACGTGAAAGCACATTGATCGCTGCTCCGCCGCTGAGCATATTGTAGACCATCTGGGGCGTAACCTCTGCCGGAAAAGCCGAAACAGCTTCTGCAGCAACCCCGTGATCGGCAGCAAAACAACAGATTTTCTTTTTTGAAAGCTCCGGATCAAGCTTGCCTGTCGCCAGCACATATTTCAGGGCAATCTCCTCAAGTCGGCCAAGACTCCCCTGCGGTTTGGTAAGGTCATCAAGATGTGCCTGCGCCGGGGCTCTGAGCGCCGGATCAGCAGGGTGGATAGCGCTCAAAAGTTGCAGCAACTCGTTATGCATAGGATATAGCAATCTATTTACGTTGTTCTGTGATACTGTTCTTTACAGATTCAAACAGAGTGTACTGAGTTCATGTCCTGAAGTGCCGGACAAGATACAAAAAAAAAGGAGGCGGCGTAAGCCCCCCCCTTTTTTGGCTGCCATACTCTTGAGATTACTTCAGCCCCTTTTTCACTGCACTCTCCCTTGCCGTTATTTCAGCCGAACCGAGAGGCCGCTGCAGAGCAACCAGGCCTCTGTGGCTATGGCGGCTACCTTCTAGTTTATCATACCGGCTGCATCCCGGAATTGACGGGAGATGGCACTATCCGGCAAATCACCCATACCGATCTCTTTTGATACAAGAATAACATCACAGGGCGGCTTTTGAAGAACATCAAGAAAATGAGCGATCTGCTCATCAATCGCCCGATGATCTTCCAAATGATGCGTAAGATTTCGTGTCCACATCGTCAGACAGTCGAACAGGACAACATCAGTACCGAGAGGCAGATTAAGGAAAGCACGCTGCGGAAAAAGGGGCTCCTCCAGTGTCATAAACCGGTTGCTCCGCTCCTCCTGATGCCTGCCGATACGATGCTGCATCTCATCATCAAACGGCTCAGCCGTCGCAACAAACACCCTGTTCCGGTAGTCAGCAGCCAGTTGCAAGGCAAATGTGCTTTTGCCGCTCCTCGCCCCTCCCGTGACATACATTACCTTGTTCATCATCTATATATGTAATTAAAATTTAATCGAATAACGCTCAAGATCACATCCAAAAATCTCAACACCCTTATGACTCCCTGTACGCTTTGCCGCTGATCAGCCGATCAGGAGCTGGAGAGATTCACTTCCCAACTCCTGTTTTTATCCTGCACCCGAACCTTGATATTGAAAGACTTCTCAGGCTGACTGATGATTTTGAAAGAACGGCTTGCGGAATCATACTGAAGCCATGACGGGAGAGGCGCCCCATTATCCAGGGTAACCTTCTCGTTTCCCGTCCCCTTTGAAAGACCCCTTGTAACATTATCAGGCAGAGGTATAACAGCGTTTTGTGACTGGCGAACGAGCTTTCCTCCGACAGAAACATTGATCACTCCCGTAAACGGTGCCTGAGTTTCGCCGGCTGATGCCGTCCCGCCAAGAGGAAGACTCGCCTGATTGATATCCGATCCCTGGTTAGTAGTGCCGCTCGTCACAGCCGTTGTACTTCCGGTATCAGCAACCGTCTGAGTGTTGCTGTTACTGTTACTGTTTTGCATACCGGAGTTCGTGACACCACTCGTTTGATTCTCCTGCACAACCCCACCGGTTGTTCCTGCAGATGCTACCGTTGTAGCCGAAGGTAATGAGAGCGACAATGATGATGATGTCGCTGTCGAATTTGAAAGCGTCTGACCAATCGACATCGTGCCGGAAGGTAGCTTTGTTGTTATGCCTGCCGGAACGACACTTGGAACATTGATTGTAACCGTGATAGTGGGGATAACGGTCTGCGGAATATCCTCAACCCGCAGCTTGCCGTCCACATAACTGACCGTATAGTTACTCAGCGAGAAGGTTCCGCCCTCGGCATTACCTGGAGTAATCGGGTATGGACTGCCTGCAACGGAAGCTGTTGAAGCAGAACCGGCGCTTGTCAGCGTTACACTGCCGACTGTTTCGCTGCCGATCAGTCCGCTGATCGAGAAAAGGGTTAAGGACGGAACCGTACCATACTTCTTGCTCACATCATTAGCCGTGACCGTCAGATTGGCCTTCGTAATATCCGCAACAAGTCCACTCTGCTGCAGCAGCGTATAATTGCCAGCATCACTGCCACTTATGGTATTGCCGCTTACCGTTACCGCTTTGGATGTTCCGACATTCTTGTCC
>NZ_MPJE01000009.1:0-18564 GCF_001975465.1 Chlorobium sp. KB01 | reverse complement strand
ATCTACATGATTGCAGGGAAGCTTGACTTTAGCTTACCCACTTGAAATAGCGAAGAGCCCAGTTTCAATACAGCCAGACTGAAAGAGTTTGATGCTGTGCCATGCATCTCTTTTACTGATCTTAAAACCACCTTTCTTGCCTCTCCGGAGTTTAACCAGCAACTCTTTGCTGTTATGCTCACCATCCCCTGGAGTGCCGGTTCACCGAGAAAAATGACGATCAGAACGGCCGATATCCTTGCTCCGGATCGCTCCGTTTCATTTATCGGTATCGAAGCTTCAGCCGACTATGATTTTAACTCGGATGTCAATCGTAATCTGCAGATCGCAAGCGGAGGACGGCTCTTGAACGGAGTCTGGAATGTCACTGCCGCGACCGAAAGAGGATCGGCATTTACCCCTTCACGCTACCATTGGACTACCTTCAACAATAAACTTGCTCTTCGGATTGGTACCGGGTATACCGGAAGTTATTCGCTGATCGGATCTACAAACATGACCGGTTTGCAGATTGGCTGGAATAACCATTCGATTATGCGCCAGCTTGATGCCGGGCAGGATAATGCAAGCGAGCTGTTTTTAAACATTGATGCCAGCCAGTTACGGACTATTGAAGGCAACGGCCCACCCGCCAGTATCGCGGAACTGCGCTTTGACGGCGAGGTTTTTCAGCGCCAGCGCATCGGTCTGGACGGCAAGTTCTTTTTCGAGAACGTCAGGATGTCTACAGACCTCCGTAAAACAGAGGTGTATATTTACCTTCGTTCCATCAATGAAAAACCCGTAAAGGTCATTGATTTCAGCCAGTCAGTTGCAGGAAGGGCTCTGCCGCAGGGCGAACTGCTGATTCGTGGCGGTGTCGGAAAAACCGGTAACCTGCTCATCCAGCAGGAGCGACTTAACAATGCAGATGCAGCTTTCGGCAATGTACTCTATAGCCTGCACAGCAGAATCACCCTTGAAGCTGCAATGCAGTTGAACCCGTCAGCTCAGTCATCGGATCTGCTTCTCGGAACCATACTCTCTTCCGGTGCAAACTGGAATGCCGCACTCTACGGAGCGCGATCCAATGAACGCGGAGCTGCCGATTTTCGGCTTGAAGGCCACTATACGAACTGGACGGCGGCTTACTGGGGAACCATGCGCCAGGATCGTTTCGCCTATGATTTTCAGGAAAGAGATATCAATCATCTGTTCCGCTGGGGAGCATCTCCCTTCCGGCAGTTGGGGGTGCAGATTATTGCGCACTACGAAAAACTGGGGGATCGCTGGCCTGCCCATTATGTTCTGCCTGCAATCAGCCTCTATCCTTTTTCCCGTCTTACACTCAGCGCAACTCCTGATGATTTTGAGAACTACCGTTATGAGGCCGGCATCCGGATAGGTGACTACAATACCCTGCGTACGATCTATCAGAATGATATTGTCTCTCTCGATTATCAGCGCAATTTCAGTAATCACTTCAACGTTCGCCTGTTAAACGATTATCACCGTATCTATAAAACAAATATCACCAATCTGTTATTCAACTGGTACCCAAAAGAGAATACCAATGATCTGATCGAGACGGCTATTTCCCGCTCAGCAACTTCGTTCGGTGTTGCCGGATAATGGACCCGTTATATCAATACCGGACTCCGGGTTGCCCTGCAATACACCTATCAGATGAAAACCGTCGCCAATATTACCATGGGCGATGTGAATGCCAATGTTATTATGCCCGAGACACAGAAAAATGTTGCACTCTCGTTGTCATGGGATCTTGGTTGGTCGAACCGGGGGCTCTTTCCCATCAATCGCAATGCTGTTACCCTTACCAGAGGAGCTATTGCCGGCTCCCTTGATATCGGCAATGAGACAAAACTCTCCGCTTCCGACATCAATAATATCAGCATACTGCTCAATGGCCGTCAGATGCAGCAGCAGCAGATTGATGGATCATTTTTTATCGGAAGCCTGAAGCCCGGTATCTATAATGTTGCCGTTGATCCTGAAAAACTGCCTATTGAGCTGGCGGTTGATCAGAAAGAGCGGAAAGTGGAAGTTAAAAGCGGAGCGGTTACGGCGCTCACTATTCCGGTGTATGCGGAGTTCGGTGTTGCAGGATTTGTCGGTGACTCCTCCGGCAACGGTATTGCCAATGTTCTGCTCGAAGTATCCGACAAGGAGGGCATATCTTCTGTCAAGACCTTTACCAACGAGTTCGGTTACTATCGTGCCGATACCCTTCGCAGCGGAACATACCGCATCACTCCGGTATCGGTCGGAAATCGCCCGATTGCAAATCCCCGTCCGGTTGCTATAACGATACAGGATGATTTCCTTTTTGATGTCAATATGACTATTGTTGTTCCTCCCCTTCCGCCGGTAGTGGTTCCCGCCGGTGAACCTGCACCCTGAGCGTGGTGGAACGGGTAACAAGTAGTATACTGCAGGGCACTGCTTTTGGTTGTCGGGAGAGATTTGATTGAGCGGCTGGCGGAGAGAAAAAACCGGAATGTATCCCGATCCCGACGTTGTCGGGAACAAACGAAGCAATCGAATTGCGGAATAAATTAATAGAAGTGCCTTTTAGTTAACGTTTCAAGCCTCATTTATGTCTTTGTTCAACAAACTATTCGGAGAGAAATCATATCCTTCACCCGACATCAAAATCGGCGCGCAATATGGTGGCGGGATTATCTTTTTTATCGACCAGACAGGAGTGCACGGTTTGATAGCTGCAAAATCCGATATGGAGGGTTCCTCTCCGGGTATAGCCGCCATGAAAGGGTTGTCTGAAGGGTTGTTCAACTGGCCGGACGCAGTGGAGGCATGCAGAAAATCGGAAACCGGCGGTTTTCGTGACTGGATTCTGCCAGACAAGGAGCAGTTGAACCAGCTCTTTATGCATAAACGGGTGGTCGGTGGTTTTGTGCAGGATTCCGCCACCTACTGGAGCTCCTCGGAGAGCCTTGACGGAGGAGGCTGGATTAAAGCCGGAATCTGGATAAAGGATTTCAGCCGTTTCGGCAACCAGAGCGCCGAACCGAAGGATGCCTACAACCGTGTCCGCGCCATCCGGGCGTTTTGACGGAAGAGAAATTTTTGATTCGGGATGTAATGGGTTTGAGGATGGTTCCGGAAAGACAGAGTCAAAGAATCGAAGAAATATAAGATCCAGTAATTGTCAAACACAGGCCCTGATTTTGCCGGTGATCTTTCTTGATACTGCCTATGAGAATGTTTGGTGTTATTGAATTTTCATCACCACTGTGGTGTGCAGGAACTACTTGATATGTTTTCTCCAATTGTTGTTGATGATTCTCATAAACTGACATACCCTTCAGAGTCCCCAATATAGATATGGTCAAGGGTTTCGGTTTTCAGTAGCTTTCTGTTCTGCTGTGTAGCCGCCATGAGATAGATTCAGCATGAACCGCCAGGCGGGCAGGACGTTGATGGTTCCTGCTTTGACCTGAATCTGCTCATCATCCCTTCGAGTTACGATTATCCCTTCCGTCAGCTTCAGTTCGGCCATAGCTTCGGATAGTGCGGTGATCTCCCGTTTACGGGTTTGTGATTCAGCCAACGACTCAGAGACCTGTACCAGTATGCGGGAACGATTCTGCTGCTGGACGATAAAATCTACCCCCCGTCCGGCCTTTGTTTTATAGTACCAGATATCAGGAGTGATCCTGCGAAGTGCTATAAATACGAGGTTTTCCAGCAAGTGTCCTGAATTGACAAGAATGCCCGAGCTTACCGAGGTTACCAGAGCGTGATCGATGCAGTAGATTTTTTTTGGGTTGGTGTTGGATCGAGCCAGCGAAGCATCGAAAATGCGTACCGAAAAAAAAATATAGGCATCCTCAAACCACTCCAGATAGTCAGCAACAGCGGTTTTCGGCACCTTGTGCCAAAGCGATTTGAGATATCCGGTGAGATTATTGATCGAATAGAGTGATGCGGTGTTGTCTGCAAGCCAGTGGGCCAGATCCTTGATTGCTTTCGGGTGGGCTATGTCGTGACGCTCGATGAGATCACGGAACAGCATGGCATTGAAATACTCCTGATGGGTTTTTATCTGTAACATCCGGTTGAGTCCTGCTACTTCGGGAAAGCCCCCTGTGTGCCAATACTCTTCAAAGGCCTTTTGTATCTTCAGGCGGTTTTTGGTTGAGAGGGATTCCGGGGTTTCGATTCCTTTGAAATCAAGGAATTCCTGAAATGAAAAAGGGAACATCTCCCAAGAAAGAGCCCGGCCACGCATTTGGGTTGCTATCTCCCTTGAGAGCATCTGTGCGGAAGAACCGGTGATGTAGATTTCACACTTTTCAGTACGCATCATCCGGTCAATGAATTTTTCCCAGTCGGGAATGACCTGTATTTCATCGAAAAAGCAGTACACTTTTTCCGTGCTTTTTTTATTCGGATAAAGCGAATAATAGACCTCTGTAATGATACCAAGAGTTTCGTGTTGCAGGCTGTGCAGCCTGTCATCGAAAAAGTTCAGATAGAGGATATTCTGCCGGGGTGTTCCTGCAACAAGCAGCCGCTTGATGATCTGGAACATGAAGGTTGATTTTCCGCTTCTGCGTACTCCTATGCAGACCGTAGCTTTACCATCAACAGGGGTAATCTCGACTTTACGCAGTACGCCAGTCGGGAGGTCAAGCTCCTGAAAATCGAGGATAATCTCTTTCAGTATTTCCTTCATAATTGCTTATCCGGTATTTATTCTTACCGGTTAATATAACAAACCGGTAAGAATAAATACCAGTTAGCGCTTTATCCGGTATTTATTCTTACCGGTTTCGGGCTTATCCTGCCCATTGCAGGAAATCTATTTTCCGATGCAGAACTGATCAAAAATTTTGTTGAGTATCTCCTCGTTGATAACCTTGCCGGTGATCTCGCCGACGTAGTCGAGGGCTGAGCGGAGTTCAAAGGCGATGAGTTCGGTTTCGGAGTTGCTGTTGATCAACATCCGGGCGTTTTCGAGGGCATCGGAGGCGTTGCGAAGGGCTTCATAGTGGCGAAGGCTGGTGACGAGCACGCTTGCTTCATGCAGCTTGTCGAGCCCAACAACCATAGAACTCATCAGCTCTTTAAGTGTCTCAAGCCCTTCACCCTTTGCCGCCGAAATTCCGCATACCGCACAACCGGTTGCTTTACGCAGCTCTTGAATCCTCTCCGGACTTTCCGATGTCAGGTCAATTTTGTTGGCCGCAACAATCATCCTTGCATTTCGGTACTCGCTTTTGAATTCAAGGATTCGGGCAACCTCATCCGCATAGTCATCAAGCGTGAGGTCAAGGATGTATACGATAAGGTCGGCTTCGGCAATTTTTCGATAGCTCCGCTTCACCCCTTCGTGCTCGACCGCCTCCTCGGCTTCGCGCAGACCCGCAGTATCGGTGAGGCGGAACATGGTTTTGTTATAGAGAAAGCACTCCTCAATGTAGTCGCGGGTCGTACCCGGCATGTGGCTGACAATCGAGCGCTCCAGGCCGAGCAGGGTGTTGAGGAGGGTTGATTTACCGGCATTCGGTCTGCCTGCAATGACGGTTGCAACCCCCTCCTTCATGATCCTGCCATGCTGGTAGGAGTCGACAAGACGACGCAGCTCCTCCTGCAACACTCCCAGCTGCTGCTGAAGCTCTCTGCGGCTCTGGAACTCCACATCCTCCTCGCTGAAATCCAGCTCAAGCTCAAGCAGTGCGCAGGAGCGAAGAAGCTGCTCGCGCATGGCCTCAAGACGGAGTGAAAGTGTCCCCTGCATCTGGGTCACCGCCGTGCGGAAGGCTGACTCGGAGCGGGCATGGATCATCTCGCCGATGGCTTCAGCCTGGAGGAGATCAATGCGGCCGTTGAGGAAGGCGCGGCGGGTAAACTCTCCGGGTTCAGCCAGGCGGCACCCCTCATCGAGCAGCACTTTCAGAATGTGCTGAACAACAACCGGCCCTCCGTGGCAGGTAAACTCCACCATATCCTCCATGGTAAAGGAGTTTGGGGCGCGCAGGACGAGTGCTACCACTTCATCAATCAGCCCCTCAGAGTCATGCACGGAGCCGAAATGGGCCGTATATCCCTTTGCTTCTGCAAATCGGAATGCGGGGTTCTGCTTTTTTTTGAAAATACGCCCGGCGATCCCGAAAACTCCCCTCCCGCTTATACGCACAACCGCCAGCGCTCCGACACCAACCGGCGTTGCAACTGCGGCTATCGGCATGCCTGGTTGAGGCAGAGAGGCGGAGCGGGTGGTCATGGCTGCTGGTTTTTGAGGTTGAGTGTACGTTCTGGAAGTATAAGGATTAGAGGCAAGAAATTGTAACTTTAGGGCATCGTTGTAACGCTGTTTCGTCCCGATACTGTAGAGCGATACCCTTGGCAGTTTGAAGGGAAACAAAATCAAAAGAGACCATGCAGGAGAACAGACCGATTGAGCAGTTGAAAGCGGCTATTACCGCAAAGAGAGAGCGTACGCTTCAGGAGCAGTTTGAACGGGTGGTCAGCCTGGTAAAGGTGCTTCGCCAGGAGTGCCCATGGGACAGAAAACAGACCTCGCACTCTCTTGCCCATCTGCTGCTTGAGGAGAGCTATGAGCTGGTACATGCTATCGACGAGGGGGATGAGAGTGAACTTAAAAAAGAGATAGGCGACCTCTTTCTTCACCTCTGTTTTCAGGTGGAACTCGCCGGTGAGCGCGGAACCTTCTCGTTTGGAGATGTTTTTGATGCGCTCTCTCACAAGCTCATAAGCCGTCATCCGCATGTGTTTGGTGACGTTGTAGCCGAGAGCGAACGGGAGGTTGTGAAAAACTGGGAAAGCCTTAAAATGCAGGAGGGTCGTCAAAGTCTGCTTGAGGGTGTGCCGAACACCATGTCGGAACTGCTGCGGGCATACCGGGTGCAGAAAAAGGTCTCCGGAGTCGGTTTCGACTGGCCAAGTGATGACGGGGTGCTCGACAAGCTTGCTGAAGAGATCAGTGAACTGAAACATGCGGCAGGCAAGGCTGAACAGGAGGAGGAGTTTGGCGACCTGCTCTTCACTATTGTCAACTACAGCCGTTTTCTTGGCGCCAATCCTGAAGATGCGCTCAGAAAAGCCACAAACAAGTTCATGGCCAGGTTTCGCGCTGTTGAAGAGAAGGTGCACTCTTCGGAGCGCGACTGGAAGGAGTTCAGCCCCGAAGAGCTTGATGCCTTGTGGCAGGAGGTAAAACGGTGTTAGGGCGTTTTTTAAGCGTAAATTAAGTTATCGTTAAGGCTTCTTTAATTGTTTATTCACTACAATTAAAAAGGGTTAGCTGATGAGCTGCTGATCCTGCCGGTACCGTAAGCGCCTTGATGATAGTGATTTTGGCTGGTGATGATAGAGATGCGTCGATGACTGCTGTTGCCTTGATGACCTGATAATAACAACCAGATACTCCTCTTGATGTACCGGCATTGATTTTGTGTTCACCTTGCGTTGGCAGTTGTTTTTCCGGAAAGCAGTAATTATGTATTCTGTTGTTGTATTTTAACGCCTTTTTTTTCTGCACATGCAGGGAAAAAAGGTAGTTAACACCTTCAGCAATATTCTCCGGCAAGAGATCTTGCATGTAAACAGGTAATCAGCTTTTGGCTGCTGCGGGGGTTATCAATTTAGCAATAACAGTAACTGCTCTCTATGTGATGAAGTTGCATGCAAAGGTAAAATCCACCCGTTTGAGCAGTGTGCTTTTAGGTGCTGCGCTGGCATTGCCCTCAGGGCAGATGCTCTATGCTGATGCTCCGCCAGAGCGGGGAGTGGTCAGCATGAAATATTTGAATTATCAGGATAGTCAGTCCGGAGATTCAGCGCTTACAACAGGAGTGCAGAGGGATCGGATTGCGGTTAATGCTTTTACTGTGATGGCAACAGCTCCCATTGCCGGTAAATGGTCAATCGGAACATCGTTCATGGAGGATTCGGTTACGGGGGCATCTCCGGCCTACCACTCCTCGGGTTTTCCGGCCAATAACGCGGTATCGGGAGCATCCGGGGAGATTCGTTATGCCGGTGATCTCAATCTCACCCGGTACTTTTCACAGGGAACGCTTGGTGCTGCTCTCAGTTATTCGAAAGAGTCCGATTATATCTCCCGCAGCGCCTCTTTGCAGGGGAGCTGGTCGACAGAGGACAAAAATACAACGGTTACTCTCGGTGGAAGTTTTACCGACGATACCATAAAGCTCAATGCTCCGAATGTTGTGGCGGTGAAAAAGCAGGACCGGAATGAAGGGAAGCAGATTGTAGCGGGCCTGTTGGGTGTTACAAGAGTGTTATCGAAGCGTGATATTGTGCAGCTCAATCTTGGCTACTCAAACGGAAACGGCTATTACACCGATCCCTACAAGGATCCGGACCAGAGACCGGGGGATCGCAATAACATGACCCTTTTGACCCGGTGGAACCACCATTTCGATGGCAGCGACGGTACCATCAGGCTCTCCTGGCGTTATTACACTGACTCTTTCGGTATTCGGGCGCATACGCTTGGGGGTGAATATGTACAGCCGCTGCATCATGGCTGGACAATAACACCGCTGCTTCGACTCTATACACAGTCCGGGGCTGATTTTTATGTGGCAGCCGGCCCGGCAGAGCAGGCAAATCCGTCAACAGCCACACCGCCTCCTGCCGGTGCACTCTTTTATACGGAAGATCAGCGGCTTTCGGCTTTTGGCGCTGTTACGGCCGGGGTGAAGATAAGCAAGCAGTTGAGCCGTGACTGGCTGGTTGATTTCAAGTTCGAAAAGTATGAACAGCGTCAACAGTGGGCTCTTTTTGGTAACGGCGATCCGGGAGTGACGGCTTTCCATGCCAGAAGTGTTCAGGCCGGAGTTTCACGGCAGTTCTGAGTAAAATGCAGCAAACAGTATGAATTTCAGATGTACATGGCGGTTGTGAACCTGCCCGGTCGGGGAGTTTGACACCCGGTTGTTCTACAAAAAAAGCAGTTATGAATATTTTTCGTTTTCGCTTTCAGGCAATGAAGAGTAATTGTGAAGTCGTTCTTGTTGCCGAAAGCAAGGATAAAGGACAGGCAATAGCCGCACATGCAATCGCGGAGGTTTCAAGAATTGAGCGTATCTACTCCCGATACCGGCCGGAGAGCATTGTTTCGCGCATCAATGCTGCCGCCGGCCAGAATTCCGTTTCCTGTGACAGCGAGACCATAACGCTTTTGCAGTATGCAGATAAGCTCTATGAAACCAGTTCAGGGTTATTTGATATCACGTCAGGGGTGTTGCGCAAGGCCTGGAATTTCAGTGAGGCCGCACTGCCTTCGCCGGAAACCCTTTCATCGCTGCTTCCCCTTATCGACTGGAAGCGTGTGGAGCAGAAGGATGACCGGGTGCACCTGCCGGTAGCGGGAATGGAGCTTGATTTCGGCGGCTTCGGCAAAGAGTATGCCGCCGACAGAGCTGCGGCGGTTATTCACGGAAAAGGGGTAAGGTCCGGATACGTCAATCTGGCCGGTGATATACGGGTTATAGGCCCAAAGCCTGACGGTACGGCCTGGGTGATCGGTATTCAGGATCCGCGTCACCGAGAAAAAACGATTGCCTCTATCCCGCTCTTTTCCGGCGCACTTGCCACGAGCGGTGATTATGAGCGTTTTTTTGAAGCGGATGGAAAACGATACTGCCATATCATCCATCCCCGTACGGGATATCCGGTCACCTATTGGCGTTCGGTAACGGTTGTTGCTCCGTTAGCCATAACGGCGGGGAGTTACTCGACCATCGCAATGCTCAAGGAGGATGATGGATTGGCTTTTCTCAAGGATTCGGGAATGGACTATCTGGCAGTGGACAAGTTCGGCAGGATTTATCACAATACTTAACAGAGCAGATTTTATAATATTCACTAACGACTTTGACGCGATAACATTATGACGCATTATTATTTCAGGCGCGCGGCCGCTCTTTTTACTTTTTTGCTGGTACTCTGCGGTACTGTACGTGCTGCTTATGCGGCTGAGTTTCTTGATCCTGACCAGGCCTTCAAGCTCAGGGCCGAGCTGAGCAGCTCCAAAACGATTTTGCTGAATTGGGAGATAGCAAAAGGGTACAAGCTTTATCAGGACAAGGTGAAGGCGACGGCTGAAGGAGGGGGTGCGAAGCTTCAGAATCCCGTTATGCCGAAGGCAATATTGTATACCGACCCGACAACAAACGAAAAGCTTGCTATCTATCATGACAAGCTGTCGGTTACAACGCCTGTTGCAAAAGCGGACGGCATATTTACGCTCAATGTCGAGTATCAGGGGTGCGCCGAAGACGGCCTCTGCTATCCGCCTATAACCAAGAGCTTCACGGTTGATCCTTCAAAGCCCGGAGTACTGGCAGTAGCAGGTGAACAGCCGGTTGCCGATGCCGGATCAGTTACTCCTGCTGCAGACAGTGCAGCAGCGCCATCATCAGTTGCTTCGACGGAGGTAAAGCAGGCCGATAACGATCTCAATCTGGCGAAATCAACCCTTGCCGGAGGCAGTCTTTGGAAAATAGCCCTTGCATTCCTTGCGTTCGGGCTGCTGCTCTCCTTTACTCCCTGTGTGCTGCCCATGATCCCCATTCTCTCGTCGATTATTGTCGGTGAGGGAGAGGTTACCCGTCGTCGCAGTTTTTTAATGGCGCTGGCCTACTGTCTGGGAATGGCACTGGTTTATACCTCTCTTGGTGTTGCAGCCGGGCTTGCCGGTGAGGGACTTGCCGGGGCTTTGCAGAAGCCATGGGTACTGATGGTTTTTGCGCTTCTGCTTGTGACGCTCTCGCTCTCGATGTTTGATGTCTATCAGCTTCAGATGCCTGCTTCCATACAGAACAAGCTCAACAAAACTTCAGGAAATCTCAAGGGCGGTCGATTTGTCGGTGTGTTTTTGATGGGCTCCCTGTCGGCACTGATTGTCGGGCCCTGTGTTGCTGCGCCGCTTGCAGGAACGCTTGTCTATATCAGCCAGACGAAAGATGTGGTTATTGGCGGACTGGCTCTTTTTTCAATGGCCATGGGTATGAGTGTTCCGCTTCTGCTGGTCGGATTGTCTGCCGGAAGCCTGCTTCCCCGCGCCGGAGCATGGATGATCGGTGTGAAATATGTTTTCGGTCTTCTGCTGATTGCAGTTGCCATCTGGATGGTCTCTCCGGTGATTCCGGCTCAGGCGGTCATGATTGCATGGGGTGCGTTTACTATTCTTTGTGCGGTCTTTCTTGGAGTTTTCGATAAACATGCCGAAAAATCAACGATTGCCCAGAAGTTCGGCAAAGCCTTGGGTCTTGTACTCTTTATTATTGGCGTACTGGAGCTTGTTGGTGCGACTTCAGGCGGAACCGATGTCCTGAAACCGCTCTCAGGTTTTCACGCCTCTGCAGTTTCTGCTTTAGGTGATGAGAAGAGGGTCGCTTTCATACAGATCCGCTCTGCCGCAGAGCTTGATCAGGCCCTCCAGTCGGCAAAAAAGCCGGTCATGCTCGATTTTTATGCTGACTGGTGTGTTGCCTGCAAGGAGATGGATAAGTTTACCTTTCATAACCCTGACGTCATTTCGCAGTTCAACAATATGACACTGCTTCAGGTTGATGTTACCGCCAACAGTGCTGATGACCGTGAATTGATGAAGCGCTTCGGGTTGTTCGGTCCTCCCGGCATGATTTTTTTTGATACATCAGGCAAGGAGATTCCGGACAGCAGGGTTATCGGTTTTCTTGAAGCACCTGCTTTTTCCACTCATCTCAGCAAGATTGTGACAGGCAGCTGATCGCTTCCGGCTGAAAAGATTACCGGATTACAGCGCCAGGCGGTCACTCGCTACTCTGCTCTATCCCCTTTTCGCCCTGTTTCCGCCCCCGGACGGAAACAGGGCGAGCTGTTTTCAGCCGTACAGCCCGTTCGTCCGGCTGGTTGTTTGAACAGTTCTGCTTATCTTTTCTGGTCATGGGTACGTTACTTCCTGCAGTGACAGGCAATCTAAATGCGGCGGCATGTCTTTTTATACGGAATTTGCACCGTTTTACCCTCAGATTTTCCCATTCAGAGAGGAGGTTTATAGCTTCCTCCGGGAATATGCAGGCGAAACCGGAAGCAAACTGCTTGATGCCGGTTGCGGTCCCGGTTTCTATTGCGGCAGGTTTGCTCTTGATGGTTACCATGCTTCGGGGGTTGATCTTGATGCAGGGATGATTGCTGCAGCAAAGGAGCGTTTTCCGCTTGCAGCATTCCACTGTATGGATATGACCGCCATAGAGCGCTTTCCCTCATCCTTTCAGATGATTTACTCAATCGGTAATGTGCTGGCTCATCTCTCCGGAGGGCAGCTGTTACTTTATTTTGCTGCTTTGTATGAGAAACTTGCGGAGGGAGGGTTCTGGGTTTTTCAGGTTGTGAACTGGGACTATTTTCTGACTCTGCAGGAGTATACCTTTCCGGTAAAAAGCATCGCAACCGGCTCGATGGAGTTTCATCGCCGATATAGCCGTATCTCGCCGGAACAGGTAACTTTTGAGGTGAAGATGATCTCCGGGGGGAAAACGATTTTTCATGAAGCGTCCCCGCTCTATCCGCTTTGCGAGGAGGCCTTTTTAAGCCGGCTTACTGAAGCGGGGTTTTCGGTTGAGGGGGTGTATGGCGGTTATGATCGTCAGCCGTTTATAAAGAGCCGGAGTTCAGCTCTTGTGATGGTTTGCAGAAAGTAATGGCTCCCGGAAGCAGGGAGGAGACTCCTCAGTTCCAGGCTTCAATGCGTACATTGGCGGTTCCATTGCCGAAAAGCCCGATCTCTCTGGCAGCGGCAGGAGAAACATCTATAATTCGCCCCTTTAAATGAGGTCCCCGGTCGTTGATGCGAACAACGACCTGTTTTCCGTTATCAAGATTGATCACCCTGACGCTGGTTCCAAAAGGAAGTGAGCGGTGAGCAGCCGTGAAGTGGTTACAGTTAAAGGATTCACCGCTTGCTGTTTTTCTGCCCTGAAACTTTCTGTTGTAGTAGGAGGCGGTCCCTTCGGCAGTCAAAGCGCGCTCAGGAATAAGGGTGGTTACACCACGGTTATCCTGCGGGAACGAAGAGCTGTTTTCAAGGGGAAGTTCAGATGCTTCTGCTGCATGGAGTGGTGCGGTTTTCCATGCAGGGCAGCAGATAAGGGTCATAATCAGGA
Source organism: Chlorobium sp. KB01 (assembly GCF_001975465.1). Classification (NCBI taxonomy): domain Bacteria; kingdom Pseudomonadati; phylum Chlorobiota; class Chlorobiia; order Chlorobiales; family Chlorobiaceae; genus Chlorobium; species Chlorobium sp. KB01. Next base: position 5,398 of record NZ_MPJE01000009.1, on the reverse strand, counting down.
GAAAAGGGAGCCGGAGCATAGATCGTCTGGTTTTCGTCATAATGCCACAAGGTTATGAGCGTTTTTAAACGTTTTCTCTTTCGCCTCAATTCAGTCAGAGCCGTCTTGTTCCGATAGTAAACATGAAAAGGCCATCCGGCCTTTTCATGTTTACTATACAAAAACCGTTACTAACCTCCGAGCGCATCCGGTTTAAACCGGGATGAGGAGGCGGGTGTCAGGAAGCTGATGATCTGCGGTTGGAGGAACCAATAGTTTCCAGTTTAACCTGGGCGGTTCCTGTTTTCAGTATGCCAAGCTCCTTTGCTGCGCCGATAGAGAGGTCGATAATCCTCCCTTTGACAAATGGGCCTCGATCATTGATCCGAACAACAACGTCTTTGCCTGTTCGCATATTGGTTACTCTTACCCATGTGCCGAAAGGCAGTGATGGATGGGCAGCGGTCAGCTTGTTTATATTGAAGGTCTCGCCATTTGCCGTTGTACGGCCATGAAACTGATTGGCGTAGAAGGAGGCTTTCCCCTCACCAACAAGAGTGTTTGTGCGTGATTCTTTATTCAGTGGTGAACTGCTCTGCTGCGCTGCTTCTGCAGAGCTGTAGAAAGGATTATATCGTTCGGTTATTCCGGAGAAAATCGAACCGCTCGTATTGACCGAAAGAGTGGCCAACATCAGAGCTATTACAAATGATAGATTGATAACTTGTTTTTCATGCTTCATAAACTCGGGGTTTGGTTGCCCGTCATCGTGACGGAATCCAGGGAGTGATGATTCGAAATGAATAAAAATCGATAATCCATTCAGTTCCCCGGCACCTCTTAATATACAGAAATAAAATTATAATAAGCAATTATTACGCAAACCCTTTTAAATACAGGGGTTTAGAGCCATTTTGAGGGATAATTCGAATTGTAATGGCTATAATTCATCCTTCGAATGAGCTCTTGCTGTTTTCGGGATACCCGGCAGTAAATCCTCATTTTATTCTTTATTGTGGATAATATTCATTCCGGGTGAGTCGGCTGCGGTTGTGTTTTTTTTACACACGCGTTCCGGGGGTTGTTTCCGGATTCTGAAAGGATGGTGATCAATGCTCTGCTGCAGATCGCTGTCCGGTCAGCTGTATTGTTCGATTGAGCAACTATTGTCTATATTGAGCACTCGATATTTTGTTCTGTAATGGTATGGTAACGGTGTGCAACAGAGCGGCCTGTTCTCCTCTTCCATGGGTGTGGCGGCAGTCGCAATCCTTTGTGTTTTAGGATTAATTGGCTTTATTGTTGTTTTTATCAGGCATGAGGTCTGATGGATATTATTTTTTTTGTGAAGATAATCATGTCAATAATGTCTGAAGAGTCAGGTTCCCATTCTCATTCAGAACCTTCCGGCTTTAAACGGCTTGCAGGCCTCTCTCTTGCTGCTCTCGGTGTGGTATTCGGTGATATCGGAACCAGTCCCCTCTATGCTGTTCGTGAGTGTTTCCATGGCGATTATGGTATCCCTGTTACAGAAGGCAATGTTCTCGGCGTGCTCTCCCTGCTTGTCTGGTCGCTCTTGCTGATTGTCAGTCTGAAATATCTGACCTTTATCATGAAGGCGGATAATGACGGTGAGGGCGGTATTCTGGCTCTTACGGCACTGATCATTACCCAGAGCAAGAAAATCGGTCGTGAACGCTGGTTTCTGGTGGCGATCGGTCTTTTCGGTGCTGCACTGCTCTATGGTGACGGTATGATTACGCCGGCCATATCGGTTCTCAGTGCCGTTGAAGGTGTTCAGATTATTGCGCCGGCATTCAAGGATCTGGTTATTCCTGTCACCATTGCGGTGCTTGCTCTCCTTTTTTTCTTCCAGCATCACGGCACAGCAAGGGTCGGAGCCCTTTTCGGTCCGATTATCTTTGTCTGGTTTGCGGTTATCGGAGTGCTCGGCCTTGTGGAAATTATTCGTTACCCCCAGATTCTGCAGGCAATCCTGCCCTGGTACGGTATCTCTTTTATATTAGGTAATCATCTCCAGGGCTTTATGGTGCTCGGCGCGGTTTTCCTCTCGGTTACGGGTGCAGAAGCACTCTATGCTGATATGGGCCATTTTGGGCGGCGCCCCATCCGGATGACCTGGGTAGTGCTGGTGCTTCCGGCTTTGCTGCTTAACTATTTCGGCCAGGGAGCGCTGCTTCTGGAATTTCCGCAGGAGTCCCATCATCCCTTTTACGAGCTTGTACCGGAGTGGGCAATGATTCCTATGGTTATACTGGCAACATCTGCAACGATTATTGCCTCACAGGCCCTGATCACCGGAGTCTTCTCCTTGACCCAGCAGGCCATCCAGCTTGGTTATCTTCCCCGCCTCACGGTGACGCATACCTCCGCCAAGCATATGGGACAAATTTATGTTCCGGCAGCGAACTGGTCGCTGATGATTGCAACCATCAGTCTGGTTGCCGGTTTCGGGTCATCAAGCAAGCTTGCCGCGGCTTATGGCGTTGCTGTTACGGCCACCATGCTGATCTCCACCATTCTGTTTTACTATGTTGCCCGTGATCTCTGGAAGTGGAACAATGTGGCGCTCACGATTATGATCAGCTGTTTTGCTGTGATCGATATCTCATTTTTCGGGGCAAGTATGACCAAGCTTTTTCATGGAGCCTGGTTCCCTCTTGTGATCGGCCTGGTTGTCTTTACCATTATGCTGACCTGGAAACAGGGGCGTACGCTTCTTTTGCAGCAGTTGCAGGACCGTACCCTTACGGTTGAAGAGTTCATGCAGAGTCTGGCGCTGCAGCAGCCTCAGCGGGTAACCGGGCAGGCGGTCTATCTGACGGCCAATCCGGATGTAATACCAATTGCCATGCTCCACAACCTTCGTCATAACAAGGTACTGCATTCGGAGGTGGCACTTTTTCATTTCAGTACAGAGCGGGTGCCGAGGGTGCCGAACAGCCGCAAGGTTGAGGTGGTCAAGCTGGGCGATGGGTTTTTCAAGGTTGTTGCCCGCTTCGGTTTTCTTGAGTATCCCAATATTCGCCAGGTCATAGCTCTGGCCAATCATCAGGGGCTGCATTTCAAGCCTGCTGCCATCAGCTTTTTTCTCAGTCGGGAGAAAATTGTTGCCGGCCTGAAGACGAAGATGATTTTATGGCGGAAAAAGCTTTTTGCCCTGATGGCCCGAAATGCACTCAGTGCTACAGCGTACTACGACTTGCCATCGGGTCAGGTTATTGAGATAGGTCTTCTGGTGCAGATCTGAATATCGTTGTTGTCTTCCGGCAGACCGGGATCGGGTGTTACCCGACATCCCTATCCCTCTCTGTCGTGACTCCGGTTTTGTGCTCCACCGTCTTGCCCCTTCAAAGCCCTCACAACACAATAGACCGGGGACTACTGTCAGAAGAGAAGATCGTTGAACGGTAGTTGTGACGGCGTTTTTTTATGGAAGAGCCTTCCAAGAACGCTATTATGAGGGAATAGTACATACTGATTGAATTATGATGGATGTTGTCCACAATATTTTAGATAATCCACTGTCGTCACTGCTTGTTATCGGCAATCTGATCATCATTGAAAGTCTGCTCTCGGTTGATAATGCAGCGGTACTTGCGACAATGGTTATGGACCTCCCTGAAAAAAAACGGGCGACTGCACTTCGATACGGCATTCTCGGGGCTTATGCCTTCAGAGGGATCTGCCTTTTTTTTGCAGCGGTTCTGGTTCAGATATGGTGGCTGAAGCCATTGGGAGGACTCTACCTGCTCTATCTTTTCTGGGACTGGATGAAAGGTCGATCAACTCCGCAAAAAAGCGACGACTATTTTCAGAAAGAGGATAACTGGCTGTATAAATGGACATCAGGATCGCTTGGAACATTCTGGTCTACGGTGCTGCTTATCGAAATGATGGATCTGGCTTTTTCCATAGATAATATTTTTGCCGCTGTTGCCTTTACAGACAACATCGTTCTGATCTGGACCGGCGTGTTTATCGGTATTCTCGCCATGCGGTTTGTTGCCCAGGGCTTTGTCCGGTTGATGGAGAAGTATCCCTTTCTTGAGACCTCAGCGTTTGTCGTCATTGGCCTGCTTGGTCTCAAGCTCACCCTCTCTGCCGTGGAGCATTTTTATCCGGAAACGGTTTTTGTTCGATTTCTTGAAGGCCATGCCGGGGATATGATCACTTCCGGGGTCACGGTTGCTGTCTTTGTTGTTCCCCTGCTGACCAGTCAGCTGTTCAACTATCCGGCAAAAGATCGTTAAGGTATAAACACCTGAAGAAGAGTGCGATCACGGTTTTTCTTTAGTATATCTTTTTTTATAAGATGTATATTTGACATCGGACGGTATACTCGGTTGTTTGCTGCGGAAACGGGGCGGCATCTCTGCCTTCCTGATACTTTATTTGCCTGTTCTCTTTGATCTCTCCATACTCGTTGCTGTACAGGGATGTTCATGTATGGCAGGCACTTTTCAATACACTCCTTTATTTGATGTTATGGGTTCATCTACGGGATTCAGTCAAAGACTCAGAGAGTACGTTCTGAAAAAACACGGTTCAGTCAACGCATTCTGTCGTGCTACCGGCATTAAATATCCGGCTCAGATGACTCCCTATCTTTCAGGCAAATGCATGCCCGGAAAGAAAATGATTGCGCGGCTTGAAAAGGATGGCGCGGATATAGAGTGGCTGCTCAGCGGTCATGTTCCCAGCACCACCCCCTCTTCGCTGAGTAATACGATGGCGTTGTCCCGGTACCTTATGGACATTGAAAACCTTTTCAGGAAGGTTCGGCTGCAGATTGCCGGAAGTGCTGATGTGAGCAAACCGGAGATCGATGCCTATGCAATTGTTGATCAGGATGAACGTATCGTTGATCTGACAGGATCGATTGAGAGGTTTTTGGGATATGAAAAAGGGGCTTTGTCCGGAGCTGAATTATCCGAATTGATCCATCCTGAAGATTATCTCACGGTACAGAGTGTTTTGCAGCAGCAGCGGCTTGATGATGATATTGTCTCGTTTGCTTCGAGATTCAAAACAAGTGATGGCAGTTTTATTCCTGTTGAGCTATGCCTGTATATAAAAAAGATACCAATGTCAGAGCAGGCTGAATATTCTATGATTTTAAAGCGCAGAGAGAGTTAGCCGCTCATTCTTGACTGCTTTCCTCTTCTTTTCTGCAGTTACGCTTCATGCCGTTGTTTCACCGGAAGAACCCGCTCTTTTTTATATGGTGATCAATCGGCTCTTTTTTTCTGAAATATATTGTCTTGTTTCAAGTCTGTAATGCTATTACCGTAATACGGTTTTTTCTCCCGATTTTATTTCTATAAATTATATGTTTTATCACTGGTGTCCAACTGTTGAAAAAATAAATCCCTGTAGGTTATGATAATAAAATAGA
>NZ_MPJE01000008.1:0-38926 GCF_001975465.1 Chlorobium sp. KB01 | reverse complement strand
AGAAACCGGAGTGTACACGGAGTACATGAGGATTTCGAGCACCGCCCAACGCAGTCATCAGGTTTCGGAACAAATAAATAGAGGTGCCCTGTAAGCGATTGATCGACATGTTGTATCATAAAAAGCTTCAGCTCACACTGAAGCTTTTTACGTTTACGAACTCACGAATCCCGTACAGAGCGAGCTCACGTCCGTATCCGGACTCCTTGATACCCCCGAACGGCATTGCCGGATCCGATTTCACCATACTGTTGATAAAGCAGTTCCCGGCATCAAGCTGATCAGCAACCGCAAGCGCCCTGTCGGTACTGGCGGAAAAAACCGCTGAGCCCAGTCCGTAGGGAGTGTCATTGGCGATACGAACCGCTTCATGATCATCATGAGCCTCAATAAGGGTTGCAACCGGCCCGAATGTCTCTTCGCTGTAGGTCACCATCCCCTTGCAAACTCCGGAGAGGAGTGTCGGAGGATAGAAAAATCCGCGCCCTGAAGGGAGTTCTCCGCCGCAGAGAAGCCGTGCACCACCGGAGAGAGTCCGGAGAACCTGCTGGTGAAGCTGAAGGCGAAGATCCGCGCGTGCAAGCGGACCGACCTCAACTGCAGGATCGAAAGGATCGCCCATCACGGAGGAGTGCATCCGCTGCAGCAGAAGGTTTTCAAACTCACTGAACACCCTGGAGTGCACAATAAAACGTTTGGCGGAAATACAGCTTTGACCGCTGTTCAGAAGACGGGAGGCTGCACAGAGCGCAACAGCCCGGTTCAAATCGGCATCATCAAGCACGATATAGGGGTCACTGCCGCCAAGCTCAAGAACCGTTCTTTTCAGCGCCCGCCCGGCCTTTGCGGCAACAGCACGTCCGGCAGCGGTGCTTCCGGTAAGCGATACCCCCTGCACAGAAGGATGGTCAATCATGAAACCGCTCAGACGGTCAACATCCTCAAGATCCATATGAACTGCCCGGTAGAGATGTTCCGGAAACCCTGCATCACGGAAAAGCTGTTCAATGGCAATCGCTGAACCGGTTACATTGGGGGCATGTTTAAGCAAAACACCGTTGCCGGCCATGATTGCCGGTACGGCAAACCGGAAGACCTGCCAGAAGGGGAAATTCCAGGGCATGATACCGAGCACAAGACCGATCGGCTCAAATTTAACCACACCCTTAGCTCCGCCGTCAAGCTCACTGCGTTCCGGCTTTAAAAACGACTCGGCATGCTCTGCATAGTAGTCACAGACCAGGGCTGATTTCTGTACTTCGGCAACCGCCTGTGAAAACGGCTTGCCCATTTCGAGGCTTATCTGTGCTGCATGCCTCTCTTTTTCAACACGAAGAAGTGTTGCCAGCCGCTTCATCAGTTCACCGCGCCTGAAGAGTGACTCTTTTTTCCAGAAACGGTACTCCCGGTCGGCAGAAGTAATAACGGCTTCAATCTGGGCGGATGTCATCACGGAATATTCGGCAATCGGTTCTTCCGTAGAGGGATTGACGGTAATGATCATGGCGCGTAAGGGTTCAAAATGGGTAAGGTGCTGTTCGATAAACAAGATGATCCGGAGCGACAGGAACCGGATGAACCGGTTGCAGTCACTCCAGGCTGTAGTAGATTGCAAGATAACTCTCATAACGTGCCGGATCAATGCCTCCTGCATGAACCGCCCTCTGAACTCCACACCCCGGCTCCCCGGTATGCGAACACGAAGAGAAGGAGCAATCAGGCATAACGGCAAGAAACTCCCTGAAATAAAACCGCAGATTTTCCCTGGTGATGTCGGAAAGATTAAACTCCCGGATTCCAGGAGTATCAATCACATAACCGCCATCGGGAAGCGGAAGCATCACCGAATTGCTGGTGGTGTGGACCCCTTTTCCGGTCTTCAGGTTGGTTCTTCGCGTTTTGAGCTGTTTGTGTCCAAAAAGCAGATTAATCAGGGTTGATTTTCCGACTCCGGAATGACCGCTGAATGCGGAAAGTTTGCCGCCAAGGGCCTGCCGAAGCGGCTGGAGTGATGCCTGCTCACAGACACTGGTATAAAAAACAGAGTACCCGAGTTGATGGTAAGGCTCCATCAAGGCAGCAATAAGTGCAGCGTCTGCAAGATCCATCTTGTTCACAACAATGAGCACATCAAGCTGCTCGGACTCTGCAAACGCCAGATAACGATCGACCAGACGGGTGCTGAGGGGCGGATCAAACGATGAAACCACAACAACCAGCTGATCAATATTGGCCGCGATAACCTGAATTTTCTCCTTGCTGCGATTTCGGCGAATATCCCTTTTTCTTGTCAGGGCGCTCCTGCGCTGCTTCACCAGTGTAATAACCGCTTCAAACTGCTCTCTGCCGGTCTCCGTCACCTTGAGTTCAACCCGGTCGCCGACAGCAACAAGAGAGCTCTCCTCATTCTCCGTCCTTGTTCCGGGATAGGTGCGGCTCCGGAACACGCTATCATCATCAGCAACTACCGTATAGGTTGATCCTGTCGCTTCGGTAACCAGACCGCTGCATATTCCGGGCTGCTCATTTTTCTGTTCCATATCGTATTACAATAACATCGTAACGTATTGCCAGTTTCCCGTGCATTATCCGATATCAGCCAGCGTAACCCGATCCTGGTAGTAACGGAGGTAGTGCGCCTTGATAACACCATGCTCTGCCGCCCTCAACTGAGCATCCTCTGAGATAACCCTGAAGGCAGCAATGCGGGCCGACTGCATGATATCAAAATCTCTCGTCAGATCAGCAATCTTCAGCCCGTTTAACGTGCCCGACTGCTCTTTTCCCAGAACATTGCCAACCCCCCGGATTCTTGCATCAATTTCTGAAATAATAAAGCCGTCATTGGTCGATACCATTGCCTCAAGGCGTTCACGGGCCTCCGCTGTCGGCATGGAACAGATCAGAAAACAGGTGGAGCCGTGCTCGCCACGACCGACACGGCCCCGGAGCTGATGGAGTTGTGCAAGCCCGAAACGCTCCGCATGCTCGATAACCATAACCGTGGCATTCGGAACATCAACACCCACCTCGATAACCGTTGTCCCCACAAGCAGATCAAGTTCACCCCGGCGGAACTGATCCATCACCATCTCTTTACGGTCGGGGGTCAACTGACCATGAATCAATCCCAGACTGAGATCAGGAAATACCGAAGATGACAGCTCCTCAAAACTCTCCACCGCAGCTTTCAGATCCATCTTTTCCGACTCCTCAACAAGAGGATAGACAATATAGCCCTGCCGTCCTTCCGCTACCTCACTGCGGAGAAAATCATAAACCTTTGCAAGCTCTTTTTCGTAGCAGAGAGATGTCCTGACCGGGCGACGTCCGGCGGGCATCTGGCGGATAACCGATACATCAAGATCACCGAACACACCCATGCTGAGGGTTCGGGGAATCGGTGTAGCCGTCATCAACAGCACATGGGGATTGACGGCCTTTTCACGCAGGGCTTTACGCTGAAGCACTCCGAAGCGGTGCTGTTCATCAATGACAACCAGCCCGAGCCCTGCATAGCTCACCTCCCCTTCAATCAGGGCGTGGGTTCCGACAGCGATATGCAGCTCTCCGCTGCCGAGGGCTTCAAGGAGCGCCTGGCGCTCCTTTTTCCGCTGTTTTCCGGTCAGAAGCCCAACCCGCAAACCGAGTGGCTGAAATAACCGTTTCATGCTGAGATAGTGCTGGACGGCAAGAATCTCGGTAGGTGCCATAAATGCCGACTGCAGGCCATTATCGGCGGCCAGCGCCATGGCAAACATAGCAACAATGGTTTTGCCTGAACCGACATCACCCTGCAAGAGCCGGTTCATCGGGCTGCCGGTTTTAAGATCGCGATATATTTCACGAACAGCCTGCTTCTGGGCGTCCGTCAACTCGTAGGGAAGAGTCCGGTAGAGCTGTTCGGTCACAACCCCTGAGTGGGTAAAGATCACAGCTCGTTTACTGATTCTCAACTCGCTCTGGCGGAGGGCAAACATCAACTGGACATAGAAGAGTTCACTCCACTTCATCCGGTAACGGGCAAGTTCAAGAGCTTCATGCGAAGAGGGAAAATGAATTTCATGATAGGCCTCCCGAAGCGGAAGAAGATGATAATCTGAAAGGATGGCCTGGCTGAGATTCTCTTCACTCCTCACCCGGTACTCATCAAACGCACGGGCAACAAGGGTACGCAACTGCTTTGAGGTAAGGCCGGCCTGCTTCATGGCGTCAGTTGTCGGATAGATCGGAATGATCCTGCCTGTATGGTAGAGATCAAAATCACTGATCTCCCCCTCTCCCGGCTCATGCGGAGAAGCGGTCAGGCGGTCATAATCGGGATGCTGCATCTGTGCCTGACGTCCGAAATAACTCACCTTGCCGTGCACGGCAAGCGCATCTCCTGAAACAATGCTCCTGGAGAAAAAGCGCACTCCCCTGAACCAGGTAAGCTCAAGCTGACCCGTAGCATCACCAAGCCAGACCTTGAAGCGCGCCCGTCCCGGATGAGTGCCTTCAAGCTGTGTTTTCAGTACGGTACCCACAACCGTCACCGTTTCACCATCGGCAAGATCCCTGATGCATTTCATGGCACTCCGGTCGAGATATCGTCGGGGAAAGTAGTTCAGGAGATCATCAACTGTCGAAATACCGATCTCTTTAAGAATTGAAGCCTTTTTTGAGCCGACACCCTTCAGATAGATTATTGATGCAGTAGCGCTCATATTAAAAGGTTGTATCTGGAGATGATTTCTTGTATATTTGCACCTTTACCATTTACATGGCAGGCCATTTCATTTATTGTACGATAAAGTCAACGAAAGTCATGAAACAAGATATTCACCCAAAGTATACAAGCGTCACCGTCAACTGCGCAAACTGCGGCAACAGCTTTGAAACCCGTTCTACCAGACCGACCATCAAAGTTGATATCTGCAACAACTGCCATCCGTTCTATACCGGCAAGCAGACCCTTGTTGACACCGCCGGACGCGTTGAACGTTTCAACAAACGCTTCGCAAAATCCACAGCAGCACAGGCAAGCGCCAAGTAAAGGCAGAGTTGCACTTGTCGGCAAACCAGCACTAACCCTTAGGAACAGTTATGAGTGTCAGGGATGTTGCTCAGAAAACTGAGCAGAAAATGAAAAAGACCATTGAGGCGTTTCAGCATGAGATCGCATCGATAAGAACAGGCAAGGCAACGACAGCTCTGCTTGATCGTGTCAAGGTGGAAGCCTACGGTCAGCAGATGCCGCTCAAACAGGTCGGGAATGTAGGGGTGCTTGATGTTCATACCCTCATGGTACAGGTCTGGGACAAATCAATGGTTTCAGCAACCGAAAAAGCCATCCGTGACGCAAACCTCGGCCTCAATCCTTCCGCCGATGGTCAGAACATCCGGGTAAGCATTCCTCCTCTTACTGAAGAGCGCCGTAAAGAGTTTGTAAAGCTCACCAGGAAATTCGGAGAGGATTCAAAGATATCGCTCCGCAATCTTCGCCGCGACATGATTCATGAGATTGAAAAACTTGAAAAAGATAAAGCGATCAGCGAAGATGATAAAAATCGGGGTAAAAAGGAAGCCGATGAGCTGCTGCACAAATCCGAAAAACAGCTTACCGAGATAATGTCAGCCAAAGAGAAAGAGATCATGGAGGTTTAAGCTGCATAAACAGTTTACTGAACATAAAAAAAGCCGGGCAATCCCCGGCTTTTTTTATTGACTCAACCGCCACTCACTCTTCAAAATACTCCTTCATCTTCATGAACACCTCTTTTTTTCCGAGAAGTCCGCTGATCATACCGAGTACCGTTGCTGCTCCCGCTGCAAAAAAGAGCGGGCGGGCGGAAATATTGTTGGTATAGTAGATTGCCGGAATTCCCCGCTCTTTGGCAAAGCTGTCGAGTGAGGTGGTACCGATCACCAGATCCGGATGGTACTCCTCTACAGCCTGCATATCCTCTTCAAGATATTTGCGGTATCGGATCTCGGTTCCGAGCATGGAGAGCACCTTGTGATCCTCCTCGCCGAGCGCCATCCTCGAAATAGAGGTTGATGCATAAGGGACTTCAAGCCCGGCTTCCAGCAGAAGACGCACAACCGGCAGTTCATTGCCTTCATAACCGGCCACTATAACCTTTCCTTTAAGGTGCTTGAACTGATTGAGTACCTCTCTTGATTTCCGGGCCTCCTCTTCAGCAACAGCCTGAACTGTAGAGGGGTCAAGAGCAAGCGCCTCACCGATGCGGCCTATCCACTGCGCTGTAGCGTTGGCTCCGATCGGGTTTCCCTTGACAATTGTCACGCCATGCTCTTCAAGCAGCGAAACGGTTTTTTCATAAAAGGGATGCAGTACGGCACAAGCTTCTGCCTCTGCGGCCTCAATATAGTCCTCAAGCGATGTTCCGGGGAGCACAATCACCGATTCGACACCGATTTTCTGCAGCACCGATCCAATGGTCATGGCATCAACCGGAAAAATCTCTCCCAGTACCACCAGCGATTTCTGCTTTTTAGGGGCGGCGAAATTCCCGAACCGCTTTAACAGTGTAGCTACAGCAACATCCTTTGCCTCGGGATGGGTCCTGATCTGAAATGCCGGGAGGCGGACAAGCAGCACTTCAGCATTTCCGGCCTTCCGGGGCAGCAGCTCCTCGGCAATCCCGGCCGTTTCAGCAACACAGGTACTGACAACCGGAATAAACCGTACCGCATGGTCGCGGGCGATCTCTTCAATGGTACGACGAAGATCATCAATCATGGTTCCGCCGGAAATCTGCACATTCATCAACTCCGGAGAGATGATGGATTTGCGGGCCGCATAGAAATGGGAGACAAACGTCAGCCCGTAAAGACAACCCTGGTCGGCAGCCAGACAGACCTGAACACCGTCAATTCTTGTCAATACCCTCAGCCCGCCGAAAGCCGGACACATGGACTGCGGGTGCAACGTGCTACAACTCTTTTTCTGCATGAAGAACAACCCTCTTGATAACATGTTGGATATATGCGCTGCCAGCCGTTTTTTCAGGCAGCCTTTTAAGTTGTGCTGAAGCTTCCTCTCTGCCTGAAAACCTTCCCGTCGCGACCCTGTGGTATTTCACTGCCCCGGAAAATGCAGGCCAGACAAATGCCGCAATGCCCTTTGAACGCAAAGGGCTGATCTCTTTACGGGCGGTACTCCCGGAACGAAAGGTTGCCAGTATGATCGTATAGTCCTCTTTTTCAAGAACAAGAGAGTCAGCAACCCCGCCATGAGCGGGTGCAACCGTTTCAGAACTGACCGGAGGATTGCTGTTCGGACTGACTGCTGCTGTGGATTGTGAAAGAGTCGCAACAGAGAATGGAACGCTTTCAATGAGCTGCCGGCCATAAAGAAAAACAAGCAGCACTCCGGCAGCTATCACTACCGAAACAAGAGCTGCTTTACCTCTGCTGCCGGTCGGGACCCGATCCTGCGGCAAAACAACAACCTCCTCCAGATCCTGATACTCCCTGTTCAACAGTGCATCCAGAGAGCTCTCCGCAACAAACCCGTAACCTCCCTCCTGAAGCGTGAAACGGCCGAACCCGTTGAAAACCAGCTCCCGTTTCTCCTTGAATGCGCGGCCAAGAACTTTGGCAAGATTCCGGCCAAACCGGTTGGCATCGTCCGGACTCATCGACACTCTCGAAACAGCTATACGCACGGTATCATCACCTCCGGAAATACCTCTCTCGAATATCATCCTGTTACAGGGGGGGGTATAAACCGTACCGGAAGCTGTGAGCTTTTTAACCGGTGCAAGCTTCCTGACCGCAAATCTGCCGAGACCCTTCACGGTGAGCTTTCCGCAAGCAAGAAACTCGGCAACCATGGCACCTGAAAAACTGTTCAGAAGAGCATGAGCCTCTTGACTCTCCATAGCAAGCAGACCCGCCAGCTCCTCAATAAAATCATGGTTGGTCATAACACGTCGCCCTTAAGCAATTGAGCGGTAAACGCTTTGCTGTGAATAAAAAACGAATATAACACTTCCCGCTGTAAATACGCGACCGCCTCCATATCTGATGGCTTCATGCTGCGCGGCTTCCCAGCCGTCCCTAACAACGTGAGGGATCTCCTGTGCTTCACCGCTCGCTCCATCAGATTTCTCACCCGAGTTCCTCGGGATTTGAAATGACACATCGGAACTCTCCTCCATTAAGAGCAAAGAATCAGCGGGTATTAGAGAATGATTTGCTTTATTACAGCATACATTTTTACGGTCACCTATCCTGTTTGCCGGCATGAGCACAGAGATTCTTTCGGTCAGTGAGCTGACTCAGCAGATAAAGTCAGAACTTGAAATGACTTTTCCTGCTGTCAAGGTCAAGGGTGAAATATCAAACTACAAGCGACACAGTTCGGGTCACAGTTATCTGACACTGAAAGACGACGGAGCCCAGATCCCGACCGTTATCTGGAAAAACACCGGAACCAGGCTTGCCGTTGAACTCAGGGATGGCATCAATGTTGTGGCCGAAGGTCGTCTTGAGGTCTATCCCCCGTCCGGGCGCTATCAGCTCATCTGTACAGCTGTGACTGCGGCCGGAGAGGGGGCTCTACAGCAGGCTTTTGCCGAACTCCTGCAAAAACTCGCCAAAGCCGGCTATTTCGCCGCAGAGCGGAAAAAGCCGATTCCCGCCATACCCGAAACTATCGCGCTCATCACCTCTTCCACCGGAGCAGTCATCGAGGATATGAGCAAGGTGCTTGAACGAAGATTTCCGGCAGCAAGAGTCCTTCTCTATCCGGTCAAGGTTCAGGGAACCGATGCCGCCGAATCAGTAGCCGCAGGTATCGCCTGGTTCAATGAAACAAAAAATCCTGCACACCGACCGGATGTTATCATTATCGCACGGGGAGGCGGTTCACTTGAAGATCTGCAGGCTTTCAACGGAGAGGTTGTGGCCAATGCCCTTTACCACTCATCTATTCCGGTAATCAGTGCCATCGGCCACGAAACCGATCTGACCATTGCTGATATGACCGCAGATCTCAGGGCCGGAACTCCCTCGATTGCCGCAGAACTGGCGGTACCTGATACCGGGGAGCTTCTCCGCCGGATTGAGACTCTGCAGTCAAAACAGGATCGGGCAGTACAGAACAAAGTTGAGGGAGCAGAACGTCAGATCTACTCTATCTGCAGCAGCTATGCCTTCAACCGCCCTCCGCTTCAGATGGAGCAGTTTGAGGAGCGGATCACCACCCTTCTTGACCGAACGACAACAACCATCAGGAACCGGTACAGTGAAAAGGCGGAGCGCTACGCATCCCTGCTTCAGCAGCTTGCACTGCTCGATTACAGAAAAACGCTTCAACGAGGCTATGCGCTTGTCAGAAAAGAGGGGAAATTCATGACCGGTATAGCAGAACTGCACCCTGACGACAGGGTTGATCTGCTCTTTCACGAAGGAACGGTGCCCGCTGTAATAAGCAGTGATCAGCAATGATTCCGGATTTGGGATTCTGAATTACGAATTGGTGTGTAGGGGCGATCCTGCGTGTTCGCCCTCTTGAAAAGGAGGGGAATTTCTCGTCGTCGTTATAGTCGGTGAACGCCTTGTTCTCCTTTTCCTGATAGCCTAAAAAGCACGCACGGCACGCACACGACTGTAGTATGACTTTGTTCCTCCGCCCTGATAACCATCGCTGAAGTACTGGTACCAGGCAGTATCACTGGTCATCTCGGAGGAGCTCCAGTAGTAGTCTCCGGCAAAGGAACCGCATAGCGCTCTGTTGATGTAGAGCTGGTTCAGTTCATCCTTGCTCGGAAGAAACCAGTCACTGAAACCACCACCCCGATATGCCCGTACCATAGCGGCAGCGCTTCTCGGATAGGTTGCTGCAGGATATTTCGCCAGGATCTTTGCGGTATTAGCTCTGCCCTGACCAAGTTCGGGTCTTGTATCAGAGAGTATCTGCATGGCATAATCACTCTTATTCACGGTTTCTTCCTGACCGGTACTCCAGCGATATACCCCCGCCCATGGTGACTTATTCCAGAGATCAGTATATCGGATAACGATGTCTTCAGGAGCAGCAATCAGGCCGTGCTGACCAGTCACATCAAGATAAAAGATGATCCCTCCTCCGTACTTGTCACCAATCCTGTATGAAGCCGCCCGGGATACCTCCGACACCATCACCATACCGAAACAATAAATCAGAAACACGATCCATAATCGTATGAAAAGTGTTTTTGGTGAGATGCTCATGCTGGGTTCATAATGAAGAAGAGGAAAAGACCATATCTGTCCGTTTTTGAAAATAAACAATATCGTTCTATAAAAAAACAGATCGCCTTCTCGATCCGTTCTGCAGCGGTCACCCGGGCAGATACCCCCTGATGATGGCACGAACCTGTTCAAGCTCTTCCGGTGTATTGACGCCGGGGTTATCAACGCTGGTTGTGATGCACCGGATTCGAAAACCGTTCTCCAGCAGCCGGAGCTGCTCAAGCGACTCCTCCTCTTCAAGCATCGATGGCTGAAGTGCCGCAAATTGCTCAAGAACATCCGCACTGAAGGCATAGAGCCCTATATGACGATAAAAGGTTGTCGTCGGCATCTTTGTTCTCGTGTATGGTATCGGACTGCGTGAAAAAAAGAGCGCAAACCCCTTGCGATCCATAACGACCTTCACCACATGAGGGTCCTCAATCTGACGCCGCTCATCGGGCTGCATGGGAAAAACAAGGGTAGAGCAATCCGGGGGGGTTGCAGAAAAAAACGGCTGAAGCGCAAGATCGATATTTTCAGGACTGATAAGCGGTTCATCACCCTGCAGATTGACAAAAACATCTCCTCCGGTCACTCTTGCAGCTTCAGCAATCCGCTCTGTGCCGCAGCGTGCCGAGGGCGAAGTCATAACAACTTCAGCTCCCCGCTCTTCCAGAACAGAAGCGATCTCCAGGCTGTCGGTAGCAACAACAACGCGCGCTGCAAGCCGGGATTTAAGCGCCTGCCGCCAGGTACGGACAATGAGCGGTTCCCCCTCAAGATCGGCAAGCATTTTTTTTTCAAGACGGCTGGAATCAAGCCTGGCAGGAATAAGAATGACAGCTTTCATGTGGAGAGTGGAGTATCAAGAATCAAGGTTACGGGGCCGTCATTGACCAGAGCGACCTGCATATCCGCCCCATACCATCCGCTCCTGACCGGCTTTGCAATCTGCAGGCCAACCATCCGGATAAAACTTTCGTAGAGCGGCTGGGCAATGTCAAATCGGGCTGAGCCTGAAAAACCCGGCCGGTTGCCCCGGCTTGTATCGGCATAGAGGGTAAACTGTGAAACAACCAGAACCTCTCCTTCACTCTCTGTGAGCGAAAGATTCATTTTACCATCACCGTCATTAAAAATCCGCAAACCGGCAATCTTGCGGCTCAGCCATTCGACCTCCGCCATACCGTCACCGGGAGCAATACCAAGCAGAACAAGCATACCCGGACCGATTTCGGAGTATCGAGCGTCACTTGCAGAGACACTTGCGGAAAGCACTCTCTGAACCACAGCTCTCATAGAGCACCTTTTTTAATCTGTTCCGTAGTTCGATGATTACGTGGCCCCGACAGGTAGGGATCAAAATCCTTTCCCGGCCCCGCCAGCATCGGGACTGCGCTACCGATATTTCGCCCCTCCGGGGCTGGAACATCGAATCGCTCACAACAAGTAAAACAGGTGCCAATATTTTTTAAGCTTTTACTCATAAGCGTTGAACACCAAAGCCGCAGCTTCCACTGTGACCCCATCCAGCATCACGGTTTTTGTCCGGGAACTCTTCCCGGCAATAATATGCACCCGGGAGGGGGGAATATGGAAAACTTTTGAAAAAAGGTCACAACACTCCCTGTTGGCGGCATCATCCACAGGAGCAGCTTTAAGACTCACCTTCAATCCTCCGTTATAGAGACCGCATACCCTGCTTTTCGATGACCGGGGCTGTGCCTTGACGACAAAAACCGCACTTCCGTTTTTTTCGCGAAGCTCAACCATTGCAGGGTTACCCGATAACCTTGGGTACTTTGAAAAAACGATCCTGTCTCTGAGGAGCATTCTTCAGTATAGCCTCCGATGAGAGCGGCTGAAGTTCAACATCCTCACGGAGTACGTTTATCTGGTCATGGATGCTGCTGAGCGGCTCAACACCTTCAGTATTAACTTCATTGAGCTTCTCGATATAGTGAAGAATGTTGTTGAGCTCACTGGTCATGACAATCGTCTCCTCATCATTGAATCTCAGGCGTGCCAGATCGGCGATATAGGCAACATCTTTGGACGTAACCGACATAATATATTTGGTCGAAAATGTGATAAAAAACCTTTACAGTCTGCAGATCCCTATTTTCTGCTCATCCAGTCTGTTTTTCGGGCGCATCTCCATCGGCACAAAATCCCGTGCGTCCTCTCCGAGGTAGATCTGACGGGGTCTCGCAATTTTCTGTTCAGGATCCTTAACCTGCTCGATCCACTGTGAAAGCCATCCGGGTATCCTTCCGATAGCAAAGAGAACCGGAAACATATCCATCGGAAATCCCATCGCCTGGTAGATCAGCCCGGAATAAAAATCCACATTCGGATAAAGCTTCCGGTTGATAAAATATTCATCCTCAAGCGCAATTCTCTCCAGCTCAAGAGCAATATCGAGCAGAGGGCTGCGACCGGTCTCTTCAAAAACCTGGAATGCGATATCCTTGATAATTTTTGCCCTTGGATCATAATTTTTATACACCCTGTGGCCAAAGCCCATAAGACGGCCCTCCCCGCTCTTGACCGATGCAATAAAGTCCGGAACCTTGTCAACCGATCCGATTTTCAGCAGCATATGGATTACCGCCTCGTTTGCTCCGCCATGCAATGGCCCGTAAAGTGCCGCGCAACCGGCAGCAATTGCCGTATAGGGATCGACTCCGGAACTGGCTACAGCCCGAACAGCATTGGTGGAACAGTTCTGTTCATGATCAGCATGAAGGATAAAGAGCACATCGAGAGCACGTTCAAGCACCGGATTGGGCTTGTAGTGTATTTCCGTCATCTTGAACATCATGGAGAGAAAATTACCGGTATAGCTCAACTCATTATCAGGCAGAACATAGGGAAACCCGAGACTGTGACGGAAGCTCATTGCCGCCAGCGTGGGTATCTTGCCTATAAGACGCCGCACCTGGAGTTTACGGGACTCTTCATTGCCGATATCCTTCGCATCACGATAAAAAGTAGAGAGCGCGCCGACTGTGCCGACAAGAATCCCCATCGGATGAGCATCGTAGCGGAAACCGTCCATGAACTTGACCAGATTGGCATGGGTCATGGTATGATGGCGGATATTGTAGGTCCATACCGCGAGCCTCTCCTTGTCTGGAAGCTCACCCTTGATAAGAAGGTATGAGGTTTCCAGAAAATGGCTGTGCTCTGCAAGCTGCTCGATTGGATAACCTCGATAACGCAAAATACCTTTATCACCATCAATGTAGGTAATACGGCTTTTGCAGGATGCTGTATTTAAAAAACCGGGGTCATAGCCCAAAAGCCCGAAATCCTCGGCAGCAACCTGTATCTGACGAAGATCCATGGTATTGATGGTACCGTTCTCAACCGGAAGTTCGTAGGTTTTTCCGGTCCTGTTATCAGTAACGGTCAGGGAATTTCTTGGGTCAGTAACGGCCATATTGATACCAATCTTGTTGATTTAAGATTACACGTAACAAAAATCAGAAACCATGCTGAAAGTGTTAAAAAACAAAGAAGTGCAGAAACATTTCTGCTTTTTCCGAACTCAATATAAACAGAAAAAAAACGAAAATACTTTTTGGATTTTAGGGGCGTGCTCTATACATTTACAACTCTTTGAATGGAGCTGTAGCTCAGTTTGGTTAGAGCGCCTGCCTGTCACGCAGGAGGTCGCGGGTTCGAGCCCCGTCAGCTCCGCAGATACACACAAAAAAAGGCTTCACTCCGGTGAGGCCTTTTTTTGTGCTCGATATACTCATCCTTTTTTGCGCTTGTCACGCACATAGATAGCCCTCGACTGTCCGTTTCCGAGAACCCTCTCATCAAAATCAAACAGCTTTGTTGCTTCCAGCAACTCTCCAAGCCTGATATAGCCGTAGTTTCGAGGATCAAACTCCGGAGACTGCTTTGCGATGTTACCGCCTGTCGTTGCAAGATGCGCCCAGCCGCTCTCATCAGAGGAGGCTTCAACCGCATTTCTCAGTAACCGGACCAGACGGGTATCCTGTTTAAGCTCAGCCATCGACTTGCGTGCAATCGGTTCGTTTTCATTGAGTTTCAGGCGAAGAACCTCCGTATAGATGAACTTGTCACAAGCGGAAACAAAAGGGCCCGGAGTTTTTTTCTCTCCGAATCCGTAGACCGTCAGTCCGGACTCCCTGATCCGCGAGGCCAGTTTGGTAAAATCACTGTCACTTGACACAATGCAAAACCCCTGAAATTTGCCGGTATACAAAAGATCCATGGCATCAATAATCATGGCACTGTCTGTGGCATTTTTCCCTTTGGTATAGCCGAACTGCTGAATCGGCTGGATGGAAAACTCAAGAAGTACCTCCTTCCATCCCCGCAGTGCTGTAGTCGTCCAGTCGCCATATATTCTTTTGACATTTGCCGTTCCGTACTTGGCAACCTCAGCAAGCAAACCTTCAATAATTGCCGGCTGGGTATTATCCGCATCAATTAGAACCGCAAGTCGTTCCGTTTTTTCGACTGCCATCTCACACTCCTTTCTTTTTTTCCGATAGATGCACAATGTTTCCGACAGCTCGTTACGCCTTAACCGTAAAGCCCTCTGCCCGGATAGTTTCCGTTATGGTCGCAAGAGTGATCTTTGACGGATTGAACTCTACCATGACAACTCCGTTGTGATAAGAAGCCTCAGCGTCCTGAACTCCGTCAAGCTCTTCAAGAGCCTCCTTCAGCAGCATCTCACAACCGCTGCAACTCATGCCGGTTACTACTAATTCCTGTTTCATTGGTCTGTTATTTCACTAATTGACAAAAGTGTTTGATTTCCCAGCCCTGCTGCAGCCGGAAATTATCAACCCTTAAAGTTACAGACACTGTATGCAATTCTGAAATATTTCAGCCAAATCAGAAACGCATCCAAATCATGATTGGCAGATCATTCATCAAGTGATTATATTGAATTACTATGACTCCTTCACTACCCTATTCAAGGTACGGATTGTCTCGCTTCATAGCTTGCGCTCTGCTGGCCAGCCTTACCATTTTGACATCCTGCAACCGTAAATCGGATGAAATTGCAAATCTGCAGCAGCAGGTATGGAAAAATCCTCAGGATACCGGCTCGTTTATGCAACTTGGCAACGCTCTTGCGCGTAAACACCGTTATAATGAGGCATCTGAAGCATTCAAAAATGCTCTGGCCATAAACCCAGGACTTGATCATGCAGAACAGGCTCTGGGAACGATCGCTTTCAATCAGAAAAACTATGCCGGAGCGCTGGGATATTTTCAGAAACACCTTGAACGCGCGCCAAAAGACTCGATGCGTCTTTATGATGTCGGCAATGTCTATATGCAGATGCAGCAGTATGATAAAGCTTCCTCGGCATACAGTGACGCCATAGATAACAGCGAAGCATTTGCAGAGGCCCACTACAATCTTGCAATCTGCTATATTCATACCGGCAGAAGGGCTGAAGCCGAGGCGATTTATGAATGGCTTCTTGTGAAAAACAATTATCTTGCCGTCTCGCTGCAACGCCATTTCAATAAGGAAAAATCGGGTAGTAGTGAAAAACGGTAACCGGATTTATTTTCAAACTGGCACCGATTTTCCTTCGTTTTTTTTATTTCAGGAAACTGATATTGATAACTTGTTGTACTGTTTGCTTCTGGAATCATGAAACAAACATATTAGAGCGTTATAATGCCGACAAACGCATATGATGAGTGAGCATTACCATACCATTACACCTTCAGCGGAACTCCTGTCTATCGAAAAGGCTGTTGCAAGCCTGAAAACTGCTTTAAGCCTTTACGATGACAAGCTTGATGCTGGCAAAGATCACAAGAACCATCTTGTAACCTTCTCGCAGCCAGTTCTTCCTGCAGATCTGCCCGTATGGCTCTCTGTGCAGACGATATATCCCAGAGTGTTCTGGATGAACCGTGAAAAGGATTATGCTGTTGCCGGAATCGGCATTGCTGACACCATTACGTATGACGGAGAAGGCAATAACGACGAGATGTTCAGGCAGTTTGAACGCTCCATAGCCCGCAAAACTCCCCAAGCACGCTATTTCGGAGGGTTCCACTTCAACAACAGCGAGAGACAGGATCCGATCTGGAAGGAGTTTTCCACCTTCTCTTTTGTACTGCCACTTGTCCAGCTGACATTCGAGAACGAACACTACTCCCTTTCATGCCATCTCTGGCTTGAGCAGGGTGATAATATCATAACCAAAATCCGTGAGCTGACCGAGCTGCTTGACCGGGTAGTAACCAGCACCGACTGCTCTGCCTCAAAACTCCCGGAACTGCTCAACATCTCCTATAATCCGGATGAAACCCGATGGATTGAGCTTTGCAGAAAAGCGCTCCGGACGTTTACCAGCGGAGAGATGGAGAAGATAATGCTTGCACGGCAGACCATACTTGAGTTCAGTACGACACTCTCTCCGCTCCTCTTCCTGCTTCGCTATCCCTATCCGGAAAATGCGATCTACAGGTTCTACTTTGAGCCGGCTGAAAACCGGGCATTTTTCAGCTTTTCACCCGAACGGCTCTACCGCAGAAACGGCAACAAGCTCCTGACTGAAGCGCTTGCCGGAACCTGTTCTAAAGAGATGATCAAAGGCGGTGACCATCACGCTTCGGAGGCACTCCTGAATTCAGAAAAAGATATCCGCGAGCATAACTTTGTCAGGGCGATGATCTATGAAGATCTCTTCCCGATATGCAGCGAAATTGACATGGAAGAGGAGGTCTGTGTCATGCAGTTGAACCGTCTTGCGCACCTCTATACCCGCTGCTCGGCAACACTCAAGCCTGAATTCAAAAATGACAGCGATGTACTGAAACGCCTCCATCCAACTCCTGCTGTCGGTGGCGTCCCGAAGAAGCCCGCACTTCAGCATATCATGGAACTCGAACCCTTCAGCCGGGGCTGGTATGCCGCACCTGTCGGCTGGATCAGCCGTGATGCCGCTGAATTTTCCGTAGCCATCCGCTCGGCGCTTGTCAACGGACGCTTCACCTGGCTCTACTCCGGTGCCGGACTGGTAACCGGATCGGATCCCCTCTCTGAATGGAACGAGGTTGATCAGAAAATCGGCGACATCCTGACTATAACCCGTCAGGAAGCATGAACAACCGCCAGATCACCACACTGTGGAGCAGCATCATCATTGAAGAGCTGATCCGGCAGGGTGCTGATTTTTTCTGCATCTCTCCAGGCTCACGCTCAACGCCGCTCACGGCTGCCGTTGCCGGAAACCTGAAAGCCCGGAGGAAAATCTTTCCGGATGAACGCTCTGCCGCATTCTTTGCACTCGGCCATGCCAGAGCTACCGGAAAACCGGCGATTCTGATCTGCACATCAGGCACCGCCGTAGCCAACTATTTCCCTGCCGTTGTTGAGGCATCCATGGACTCTCAGCCGATGATAGTGCTCTCTGCTGACCGCCCCTTCGAGCTGCTTGAATGCGGAGCAAACCAGACCATCCGCCAGGAGAACATTTTCGGCAGTTATACCCGGTGGCACATGCAGCTCCCGATTCCGTCAACGGAGCTGCCACCGAAAGCCCTGCTCTCCACAGTTGCCTATGCGATTGCAAAAGCTGTCGGTTCACCTCCGGGGCCGGTTCACCTGAACCAGCCGTTCCGGGAGCCGCTGGAACCGGAAGCTCCCGATCCTGAAGATCCCTGGCTCAACCCTCTGCATGAGTGGCTGGATAGCACAGAACCGTCAAGCCGCTCACTCTTTGCGGAAAAGCGACCGGATATTGAAGCACTCTCGATACTGCGTGGATTGCTTGCAAAAGCTGACCGACCCCTCATCATTGCGGGAAGCATGCAGCGCGCCGAAGAGTCGGAAGCGGTTGCCGAACTTGCCCTTGATCTTCAGATACCGCTCTACGGCGATCTCTCCTCAGGAGTTCGCCTGATGAACACAACACTTCCCTGGCAGCAGGCCTTTGCAACTCCGGAATTCACCGAGCAATTCAAACCCGATCTGGTTCTCCATTTCGGCGGTCGCCTGATCGCAAAGCACCCGGCAGCCGCAATCCGGAAGTGGAACCCGAAAGAGTATATCGTCATAAGACCCGATGCCGAGCGCTACTCCCCCGACCACAACGTAACTCTGAGCATTGAGCGTTCGATTCTCCTGACTGCCAAGGCTCTCAAGGGGTGCCGCTCTGCCGCTTCCGGAATCAATATGGGGCAGGCCAAAACATTCTTCCGCCACGCAGGAGAAGCCATTGATGGTGAAACCACCGGCACCCTTCCGGTAACAGAAATTTCCGCTGCAAGACTGGTTTCAACGCTGATAAGCAGCAGTCAGCGACTCTTCCTCTCCAACAGCATGCCGGTCCGCGATATGGACAGCTTCGCATGCAACCTTCAGACCGAATGCTTCATAACCGGCATCAACCGCGGAGCAAGCGGGATTGACGGTATTATCTCAACCGCAGCAGGCTTTGCCTCAGGCGGACAAAAGCCGGTTACGCTCCTCATCGGCGATATCGCCTTTCTGCATGACCTGAATGCACTTGCACTGCTCGGTTCCATGGACGTTCCCCTGCAGATCATTGTACTGAACAACAACGGCGGCGGCATCTTCTCGTTCCTGCCGGTATCAGCGTGCAAGGAGATCTTTGAAACCCACTTCGCCGCCCCGCAGAATTACAGCATCAAATCCGCCGCCGAAACCTTCGGTGTGGAGTATTCGAACCCTCACACCAACGACGAATTCATCGCCACCTACAAAAAAGCTTCCACCAGCACCCGGAGCACCGTGATAGAGGTTAACGGCACAAGAGAGGATAATCTGCTCCGCCACCGCTCACTCCAGGCAAAAATCAACACCCTCGCCGCCGAGTATCTTACCTGACTGTGATCGCAAGCCGGATAATGATAAAGGCCACTATTATTGCCGAACCTGTGAGATAAATACGGCGGATATCGTTGATCCGGTCAGGTATCCGGGGATTCAGAAGACGTCTTGCTGAATAGATAATGACCGCGTCAAAGATCACAATTGGTGGCAGATAAAGCCATTCAAGCCAGCAGAAAAGAAAAGGGATTGCGCTTCCGGCGATAACCATACCAAAAATGACCGATGCAATCTTCATTGCGCTCTCCGGGCCGAAACGAACAGCCAGTGAACGCGATCCGGTTTTACGGTCACCCTCAACATCCAGAGCATCCGCGGCGATCTCTTCTCCAGGGTCTACGAACATGGTAGTGAGAGCAAGAAACCAGACCACCGCAAATGCCTCCACACCAATCATCAAGCCGGAAAGAAAACCGAGAAGTGCAACGACAGTGGCAAGAAGAATCGCTTCAGTATTTGTAACAACACCGGAAGGGAGTGGACGGGAGGGCGCATTGATTCGATCAGTCTCGATATCAAAACAGTCGTTAAGAATGAGGGCTGTCGCCGAAACACGGAAAATCGTCAGAAAACCGAATGCCGCCTGACGAAGAGAAGGTATTGATCCAAGCGCAAGCAGTTCGGCAAGAAGTGCACAGGCACCTGCGGAGCAGGAGAGTTCAAAACGAAAAAGCCGAAACAGCCCGATTAGTTTTGACTTGGTCATTGCATGGAAGCATAAATGACAAATCACCCGGTAAAACCCTATTCACAATACCTTCAGCGTACGACGGATACGTGAAACTACCAAACAACCTTTCTGCTACGCTCTTTAGTAACAAACTAAATCTGAACCGATATTGTTATATTACGGCAATAAACAGAGTCAATGCAAAGGGTGAATCCCCCTGTTTTCAACATTTCAAACCATTATCAATGCCAAAGATTGAGAACATTGACGCGGAATACGTAACCGATAAAAACGGGGTCAAAAAATCGGTTATTCTACCCCTGGACGATTTTTATGAGTTACTTGAAGAGCTTGAAGACATGGCCGCTGTTGCTGAACGCAAAGATGAACCAACAATCTCTCATGAGCAACTTGTTGAAGATCTGAAGAAAAATGGGTTGCTATAGCATTCATTGGAAAAAATCTGCTGTTAAAGAGCTGAAAAAGCTTGACAAAGGGATTATTCCTGAAATTGTGAACTCCGTAAATGATCTTGCAGTGGACCCATTACCTCCTGGTTGTAAAAAGATGCGAGGGTCATTGCAAACCTACAGAATTCGTAAAGGCGAGTACAGGATTATCTATTCAATCGAGCATGAACAACTCATTATTCATGTCATAAGGATTGGACATCGCAAAGACATTTATGAAAAGTTCAATCCTTGAGAGAAAACAGAACATATAGTTTATCCCCTTTCTCCATGTGGAACATGAACGACATCATACAGATCACCTGCAAGGATGGGTACACTTACCTTATCATCTTTGATAACAGCGTATGTGGCGATGTTGATTTTTCCGAATATCTCTCGAAAGGCCCGGTATTTGAGCCGTTTAAGGAGATGACCTTTTTCAGACAGGCATCAATTGAAGGAGGAACAATCTCCTGGCCGAATGGCGCAGACATAGCCCCTGAAACGCTCTACGACAAAATCCTGCGCACACAAAACGATATCAATCCTCAGCACCTGCTTTCTCACTCTGCGTAACTCTTCTTGCCGAAAAAAGAATCAACACCCTCTCCGCCGAATATCTTGCCGACCTCTGATTGCAAGCCGGATAATGATAAACAGCACGATCATCACTGAACCGCTGAGATCAACACAGCTGATATCGTTGATCCGGTCCGGTATACGGGGATTCAACAGACTCCTTTCAGAGTAGTTGATGATTGGCGACAAATGCACTTGTTCAGCAGATTCTGCGGAGCTTTGTTATATTTGTTTTCACCATGTAGTATCAGATTCCGAGAAATAAGCATTGGCCAGGAGGCTTGCGCGTGTTAACAACAGTTGCAGAAAAAAACCGGTTGAAGGTATCTAAGCGAACCGATGCAAAGAAAAAATCGCGCCTGGGGCAATACCTTACTCCTGCAACGACGGCATCGTTCATGGCTGGGCTTTTTCCTGATGCAAGTGGTGAATGTCGGCTTCTTGATGCCGGTGCGGGAATAGGTTCACTCTCGAGCGCTTTTCTTGAACGATGCTTAAAGGGAAATCTTACCTTCGCGTCAATCCGGTTAAAATCTTTTGAAATTGACAGCGTCATTCATGAGGAACTTCGCCATGCTCTTTCACAATACAACGATTTACCTCGATTCTCGTTCGAGATAATCGAATCTGATTTTATTGAATCCGCAGTAAACGCAATTCAATTCAGAGAGTACGACTTTACGCATGCCATTTTAAATCCACCCTACAAGAAAATCGGCAGCCACTCAAGAGAACGTTTGCTTCTTCGGGAAGTTACTATTGAAACGGTCAATCTCTATTCAGCTTTTGTTGCGTTGGCTCTCGCTCTAACTGCACCTGGCGGTCAAATTGTTGCAATTATTCCACGAAGTTTCTGCAATGGACCCTACTATCGTCCGTTTCGTGAGTTTATGCTCGAGAATGCCGCCATTCGCCACATTCACCTCTTTGACTCACGCAACAAGGCGTTCAGGGATGATGCCGTATTACAGGAGAACATCATCATTCGGCTTGAACGAGATGGTATTACTGGACCGGTGACGGTTTCCACCTCTACTGACGACACCTTCAGTGATCTTGCAACCAACGAATATCCGTTTGAGAGAATTGTTTTTCCTGATGACCGGGAGCAATTTATCCATGTGCCAACATCACGGGAGAAAGATTCTGTCAGGCTCTCTCCCTCAATATGCCACAATCTGAACGATCTTGGCATACAGGTATCGACAGGGCCGGTTGTCGATTTCCGCATGAAAGCGCATCTGCGTACCATGCCTGAACCCGGTACCGTTCCACTTCTTTACCCAGGCCATTTCAGTGGGATCAAAAGTACATGGCCGATTGAAGGGATGAAAAAACCAAACGCTATTCTGAGAAACTACGATACTGAAAAGTGGCTTTACCAGAATTCCTTTTACTGTGTGGTTCGACGCTTTTCATCCAAGGAAGAAAAACGTCGCATAGTGGCAAGTGTGGTTGAGCCGGATGCATTCGGAGATGCCTCCATGCTTGGATTTGAGAATCACCTGAACATCTTTCATGAGAATAAGAACGGATTGCCGGAAGCATTGGCTCTCGGTCTTGCGATCTATCTGAACACAAGTGCTGTTGATGAACATTTCCGGCGCTTCAATGGTCACACCCAGGTCAATGCTACCGACCTCCGGCAACTCCGGTATCCAAGCCGTGATATCCTCACCGCTCTCGGCAACTGGGCCTTGCAGCAAGTGGAACTTACAGAATCCGCAATTGAAGCCATGCTTAAAACCATGACGGAATGAAACGTAAAAAACAGTACATCAAGGAAGCACTTCAAATCATTGCATCACTTGGCCTGACACGAGAGCAGCAGAATGAACGCTCTGCACTTTGCCTTCTGGCCATTCTGGAAATGGCTCCAGGAAAGCAATGGAGTGAGGTTAAAAACCCGCTTATGGGAATTACACCAGTCATGGAATGGGTGCGGGAACATTATCATAAAGATTACGCACCTAACACACGTGAAACATTCCGGCGCCAGACAATGCATCAATTCTGCGATGCAGGTATCGCGCTTTACAACCCTGACAAACCTGATCGCGCAGTAAACAGTCCAAAAGCGGTCTATCAAATTGAGCCATCCACTCTGGAACTGCTCCGTACCTTCGGCACGGAGGCTTGGCATGAATCACTGACTTCATACCTTTCAAAACGTGAAACACTTGTCGCCCGCTATGCAAATGTGCGAGAGCAAAACCGGATTCCAGTCGAGATTGCTCCGGGCAAAAAGATAA
The DNA here is from genome assembly GCF_001975465.1 of Chlorobium sp. KB01. NCBI lineage: Bacteria > Pseudomonadati > Chlorobiota > Chlorobiia > Chlorobiales > Chlorobiaceae > Chlorobium > Chlorobium sp. KB01. Next base: position 15,871 of record NZ_MPJE01000008.1, on the reverse strand, counting down.
CCCTGAGCCCCGGTGAGCACAGCCAACTGATCAAGAGTGTTATCAAAGATTTCGCCTCCCGATTTGCTCCGGGAAGCATTCTTGTCTATGCTGGAGATACCGGTGAGAAATGGGGTTATTTTGATGCACCCCTGCTTTCAAAACTTGGAGTAGATGTTGACAGTCATGGGAAAATGCCTGATGTCGTTTTACACTACACCGAAAAAAACTGGATGCTGCTTGTTGAAGCTGTAACCAGTCATGGGCCGGTCAACGGAAAGCGGCACGAGGAGCTTGCAAAACTCTTCAGGAAATCAAGCGCAGGACTGGTTTATGTGACAGCTTTTCCTGACCGTGCTCTGATGAGCCGATATCTTGGCGAGATCGCATGGGAAACCGAGGTCTGGGTTGCTGACTCACCCTCCCATCTGATCCACTTTAATGGAAGCCGCTTCCTTGGGCCGTACATGGAACACAGTGATCAATAATAGTCATCCTCCCGCTGGTGACGCAGGGCAAGGAAATCTAAAGTACAGTTTGTTATGAACGTCCCCTCATTGGTTATTGGAGACCCGGGTTTGCCGAGGATTGTGTTTTTGCACGGGTTTCTCGGGTCTGGGAGCGACTGGCTGGCTGTTGCCCGGAAGCTTGAAGGGGAGTACTGCCCTGTGCTGGTGGACCTTCCGGGTCATGGAGAAACGCCTATACCCAAAGAGGGCAACCCTGCGCGGTTTTTTATGGGGACCGTCGATGCCCTGGCGGCGGAGCTGAGGCGTTCGGCGGCAGCGCCCTTTTTTCTCGTGGGTTACTCCATGGGGGGGCGTGTGGCGCTTGCCCTCATGCTCCACCACCCTGATCTTTTTGGAAAAGCGGTTATTGTTTCAGCCTCCCCCGGCCTCAGAACCGAAGAGGAGCGGGCTGCCCGCCGCAAAAGCGATGAAGGGGTTGCCCGGAAAATCGAGAAGAATTTTGAGGGATTCATTCAGGCCTGGTATGAGCAGCCACTCTTTGCAACCCTGAAAAATCATCCGCTCTTTCACGAGATTGAGCGCGAACGGAAAATCAACAATCCCGGAAACCTCGCCATGGCACTCCGACTGCTCGGAACCGGAGTGCAGCCCTCACTCTGGGATGCACTGACGCAAAACAGGGTGCCGACACAATTTTTTGCCGGTGAAAAAGACCTTAAATTCGTTGAGATTGGGCGCCAAATGGTTAATTTATGCCCTGACTCCACGCTTGAGATCTTTTCCGGCTGCGGCCATACGCTGCACATTGAAAACCGGGAGCTGTTTCTCGACCGCCTGAAAACATTTTTCAACAAGCAACAACCATCCTGATATGAGCGCTGTAAACTGGATACCGGCCGGTGAATTTACCGACATTCTCTACCATAAAGCCGAAGGGATCGCCAAAATCACCATCAACCGCCCTGAAAGACGCAATGCATTCCGCCCGCAGACGGTTGACGAGATGATCGAGGCCCTTCAGAACGCCCGCAATGATCAGGAGATCGGCGTCATCATCCTTACCGGTCAGGGCGACCTGGCCTTCTGCTCGGGAGGCGACCAGAAAATAAGGGGAAACGCCGGTTATGATGACGGCAAAGGGGTGAACAAGCTCAACGTGCTCGACTTCCAGCGTGACATCCGCACCTGCCCGAAACCGGTCGTCGCCATGGTTGCAGGCTACTCAATCGGTGGCGGTCATGTGCTGCACATGCTCTGCGACCTTACCATTGCCGCTGAAAATGCCATCTTCGGCCAGACCGGCCCTAAAGTCGGCTCTTTTGACGGCGGATGGGGTGCAAGCTACATGGCCCGACTTGTAGGCCAGAAAAAAGCCCGTGAGATCTGGTATCTCTGCCGCCAGTACAATGCTGCAGAAGCCCTTGCCATGGGCCTCGTCAACACCGTTGTACCGCTCGATCAACTTGAAGAGGAGACGGTTAAATGGTGCCGTGAAATCCTTGCCAACTCACCGATGGCCATCCGCTGCCTGAAGGCTGCGCTGAATGCCGACTGTGATGGCCAGGCAGGCTTGCAGGAGCTGGCCGGAAATGCCACTATGCTCTACTATATGAGTGAAGAGGGACAGGAGGGCAGAAACGCGTTTGTTGAAAAACGCAAACCTGACTTCAGCAAATTCCCCAAAAGACCATGAAAGCCTCCCATGTAACCCTCTACCGGTATAGCATACCCTTTACGGAACCGGTAACCGTCAAAGGAGCCCGGCTTTTGCAGCGGGAAGGTATTATCCTTGCCCTTACGAGCCGGGAAAGCGGCAAGATCGCCTGCGGAGAAATAGCTCCGCTTCCCGGACTGCACAAGGAGCTGTTTCAGTCCGCAGAAGCCCAGCTGGTTGAAGTGCTTGCCAAACATAACTTTGCCGCCTCCCCGATAATGCAGGAGCAGCTCTACCCTTCAGTGCGAACCGGTCTGGAGATGGCGATGATCAACCTCGAAACCGCCAACAGGGGGGGCCGTTCCGCCTTTTCGCCGTTGGAAGAGAGCGCCAAACAGGTTCCACTCAACGCCCTGCTCTTCGGTGATACAGCAAAGATCATTGAGCGAGCAGAGTGCTTGTTCAATGTTGGATACCGGACCTTCAAACTCAAGATCAAAGCCGGAAAAACCGACAAAGCCCTGCGGAGCCTTGAAGCGCTGCACCGTACTTTCGGCCAGCAGATCGAACTGCGTCTTGATGCCAATCAGTCGCTTTTGATGGATGAAGCGCTCGATTTTGCCCGAAGCGCTCCTGCCGGCAGCATTGACTATATCGAGGAGCCGCTGCAGGATGCTGAACTGATCGGGGAGTTTCACGCAAAAACAGGACTCTACTCCGCCCTTGATGAAACGCTCTGGCAGAGACCCGAGATGCTCAGCCATATTCCGGTGGCCGCTCTCAAAGCGCTCATTCTCAAGCCGAACCGCCTGGGAGGTATCTCGGTGGCCCTCCATTTTGCCCGGTATGCCCAGGAAAACAGGCTGAAAGCGGTATTCAGCTCGGCTTTTGAGAGCGGAATCAGCCTGAGCTTCTATACCATGCTCGCCGCCTCGCTCTCTTCTCTGCCTGCAGCATGCGGTCTTGACACCTACCGCTACCTGGAGTACGATCTGCTTGAAACCCCGTTCGGGAGTGAGAACGGTCTGCTCGATGCAGAAACCATCTATCTGAACGCCCAGAAGGTTAACCTGCGAATGTTAAAGCGCACCTCGCTATGGACCTTGTAGGCAGAGCTGCAAAACGTTTCGGCAGCGCTCCTGCAATCATGATGAAGGGAAAAAGCCTCTCATTCCTGGAGTGTGATGAGAGGGCCCGCCATATTGCCGGGCTGCTCTGCAAGGATGGATTTCGGGCAGGCGATATAGTCGCACTGCTCTCGGTAAATACCCCCGAACTGGTCATCACCCTGCTTGGTCTGCTGAAAGCCGGAATGATTGCCGCTCCGATCAACTGCCGGTTTCCAGAAAAGCTGATTCAAAGCACACTGGAGAATCTGAACCCGAAACTGCTGCTGACCGGCAGCTCTGCTCAACTCCTTTACTCCGGATGCAGAACATCGCCGCTCACCTCACTGCTTGAAGATGCCTCGCCCCTGACCGCTGCGGAGAGCATGGTGCCACCCGAAGAGATGTCGCGCCCGGTTACCATTATTCATACCTCGGCCAGCTCGGGAAAAGCAAAAGCCGCCCTGCACACCTTTGCCAATCACTGGTACAGTGCTCTCGGCTCCGAAGAGAACCTCCCTTTCGGACCCGGAGATTGCTGGCTGCTCTCACTCCCGCTCTATCACATCGGGGGTTACGCCCTGCTTTTCAGAGCATTTGTTTCAGGTGGATGCCTTGCGATTGCAGAACCCTATGAGCCGCTTGCAAGCTCACTCGGGAACTTCCCGCTTACCCATATCTCGCTGGTGCCGACTCAACTCTACCGCCTGCTGGCCCAAAGCGAAAGCGCCCTGCGCCTGAGCCGACTGAAAGCTGTGCTGCTTGGCGGCAGCTCTGCTCCGAAGTCACTGCTTGAGGAGAGTCTACGGCAGCATATCCCCCTCTATCTGAGCTACGGCTCAACCGAGATGAGCTCACAGATTGCCACTACTCCAGGACCGATACATAGCCCGGAACAGAACAGCGGAATGGTTCTGCCCTGGAGAGAGATGCGCAAAGCGGAAGATGGGGAGCTGCTGGTCAGGGGGGCAACCCTTTTTTCAGGATACCTCACCAACCGGGGTATTCAGCCGCAAACCGACAGGGAGGGATGGTTTCACACCAGCGATATTGGCACGCTCTCTGAAGAGGGAGTGGTGACGGTAATCGGACGCAAGGATAATATGTTTATTTCGGCAGGAGAGAACATTCACCCCGAAGAGATCGAGAAAGCGCTGATGATGATCGAGGGAGTCCGCGAAGCGGTTGTCGTGCCGATTCCTGATCGTGAATATGGCGAGCGGCCGGTTGCATTCATTGAGAGTGAAGGGGAAAACGCTCCCGATGATGGAGCTATCAGCCTTGCGATAAACTCGGCCGTCGGTAAACTTAAAAGCCCTGTACGGTACTTTCGGGTAGAAGCGTGGAGAACCCTCCCGGGTTCACAGAAGATAGACAGGGGGTGGTACAAAAAGCAAGCTGAAGGGCTTCTCTCTTAATTTATGACGCAATTCGAAGGCTTCGTCGGGCCGTGGCGCGAAAAATCACCCTTTTCTTGCTTTGCGCTTGAGCCTGAGCACGGCATAAGCAGCACCAAGACCGGTCATGGGGGCATAAAATGCACCTGAAAAGGCCATATTCATCAGCAGCTCCCTAAAACTCAGCTTGACCGGCGCCAAAGCAAGCTTCTCTGCCGTTACAAGTGCCTGTACCTGATCCTGTAGTTCAGGCTTCCCCTTTGCCATTTCAAGTGCCCAGTCGATGATCAGCGAGAGGCTTTCTGCTCCGGGGCGGTAGTTGAACTGCTGCATGAGCAGAAAGGTTACGCTCTCGGAAAGCACCCCGCCCGCCATACCGGCAACACATCCCAGAAAAAATGCTTCGCTGTAGGGTAGACGGACCTGAAAACGGAGAATGGTGTGGTTAAGCGCAATCGTACCGGCAAGAAAAACCCCGGCAAAGAGAAAAACATTCAGCAGGGTAAGATAGGGTACCGTTGTTGTCAGGAGAATGATCGCAGCACCAAGAAGAACCGTATAGAGCTTTCCTGAAAATGAGAGGGCACTTTGCGTTGAACTGTCGGCAGCCATAGAGTTCAGGAGAGCTTTTCGTTTAAAAAATCATCCATGGTATAAAATCCCGGCGTTGTTCTGTGACGCCCTGCAAGCCACTCGGCAGCTTCAACCGCTCCGGAGGCAAACCCTGCACGGCTTTTGGCCGTATGGGAGATCACGATCTCATCCAGCTCGGAATCAATAAAGGCGGAGTGCTTGCCGAAAACTGTACCAAGCCGTATTGCCGCAACGTGCAGCTCTTCAGGAGCAAGTTTCCGCTCATCCGACAGCTCCCGCACAACCGTTGTTTTCCGCCGGTTCGCCTCAAGAATCATATCTGCTGCCCTGAGCGCTGTTCCACTTGGAAAATCAGCCTTTCCGGTATGGTGCTGTTCAGCAACTGCAATATCAAACTGCGTAAAAGGAGAGATCAGCCGGGCAGCTTCGCGAACAGTTCGGAGAAAGATGTTGACCCCGAGTGAAAAATTGGACGACCAGAGCAGCGAAGCCCCGGCATCGGAGACCTGGCTTCTGACCGTTTCGCGAACGTCGTCCCAGCCGGTGGTACCGACAACAACCGGCACACCCGAAGAGAGGATGGCAGGCAGATTAAGCAGAAAAGCATCCCTTACGGTAAAATCTATGATGGCATCGCTTCCGCGAAACAGCTCGGGAGTAATCGGAGTATCAATATCAATGACTGCGGCTATTTCGTGCCGGCCCGACTGACCGATCACCTGCGCAACCTGTGTTCCCATCCTGCCGTTGCCTACAAGGGTAAACCTCATGATTCGTGTTCTGTTGAATATTTTTCTCGCTATCCAGTGTAGCTGTACATTGACGACTACTCGTGATTCAGAATTTCAAGCACCCTGTCGAGATCATCATTGGAGAAATACTGGATATGAATCTCTCCCTTGCCCCCCTTCTTTTCAACTATGCGAACCTTGGTTGCAAGCTTGTCTCTCAGATGTGACTCCAGTTGGGTAATATGCAAAGAGCGGTCCGGAGAGGTGGCCTGTGCCGGTTTGGACTGCTCCTTGAACATGCGGTTCACCAGCGTCTCTGTCTGGCGAACAGAAAGCTCATGACTGAGTACCTGCTTCCAGACCTTCAGCTGCTGCTGCTCACCGGGGAGATTGATAAGCGCCCTGGCATGGCCCGACGAGATCTCCCGGTTGCGTATGCTGTCCTGAATCTGAAGGGGCAGTTTGAGAAGACGAAGAAAATTACTGACCGTTGAGCGGTTTTTTCCCACTTTCTGGGCAATCTCGTCCTGTGTCAGACGGCACTTTGTGGTGAGGCTTTTCAGGGCAAGAGCAACCTCGATGGCATTGAGATCCTCGCGCTGGATATTCTCGATCAAAGCCAGCTCCAGCTTGCTTGAATCATCATGTGCCTCGATAATATAAGCGGGAATAAACTTGAATCCGGCCAGTGTAACTGCTCTCAGGCGCCGCTCTCCGCTGATAAGCTGATACCCCTCCCCGTCACGGCAGACCGTAACCGGCTGTATAACACCGTTTTCAATAATGGAGTTTTTCAGCTCTTCAAGAGCAGTTTCATCAAACTCCTTTCGGGGCTGAAACGGATTTGCCCGGATTTTCTCAATCGGCAGGCTGCCAATGGAGCCGTCCCGGGCAAGCTCCTCCGGCTCCTCCCTGGAACCCGAATCAAATCCCTCATCCGGAATAAGTGCTTTCAGACCTCTTCCCAATGCATTTTTCGTCATATCACCCACCAGCTTGCCCTGGTCAGCTACCGCTGCCAGACTTTAAATTTTTTAATATTTCCATCCCGTTCAAATATCTCCTGAGCCAGATCGAGATAATCTTTCGACCCGATACTCTGTGCGTCATAGAGCAGAGCCGGCTTGCCATGGCTCGGAGCTTCGGAAAGCCTTACATTCCTTCGGATATAGGTACGGTAGACCTTCTCCTTGAAAAACTTTTTGACCTCTTCAGCCACCTGTGTAGCCAGACGAAGCCGTGAATCATACATGGTCACCAGAACCCCTTCAATTTCAATCTTCGGGTTCAGGTGCTTGCGCACAATGCTGATGGTGTTGAGCAGCTTCCCCAGCCCCTCAAGGGCATAATATTCAGCCTGGACCGGTATCAGCACCGAATCGGCAGCCGTAAGCGAATTAAGGGTAATCAGACCAAGCGAGGGCGGACAGTCGATAATAATGTAGTCATAAAGAGAGCGGACACCCTTGAGTGCTTTCTGCATCACATACTCGCGCTCCCGCATGTTCACCAGTTCAACCTCCATACCGACAAGGTTGACGTTGGACGGCAGTACATCAAGATACTCCAGACTGGACTGCTTGATGGCATCGTGTATGTTGCCCCCCTTTACCATAACCTGATAGAAGGTGTTATCAATCTCGTCACCGGTCTCAATGCCAAAACCTGATGTAGCATTAGCCTGGGGATCGATGTCGATCAGCAACGTCTTAAACTCAGAAATAGCAATTGAGGCAGCTATATTAACGGCAGTGGTTGTCTTTCCAACCCCACCCTTCTGGTTTGCAATCGCAATAACTCTGCCCATGTACTAACCAGGGAAATTTACAGCAGTTGAAGTTCAGTCATGAATTGATACATTATAATACATACATGAACTATTACAAATTATAATCGTTCGGTGGATGGAGCGGCTTGAAAAGCAATTCTATGAAATACCTACACTTGAACTTGCAGAAAAACTTCTCGGGAAAATTTTCGTCCGTACGCTGCCGGGAAACAGACAACTGAAAGCAAGAATTGTTGAAACAGAAGCCTATCTCGGTGTAGATGACGAAGCCTGCCATGCCTGGCGGGGCAGAACAGAACGAAACAGTACCATGTTTCTTCGTCCGGGCACCATCTATGTCTACTTTACTTACGGCTGCCACCACCTCATCAATATCGTCAGTGAACCGGAACACCGGGCCGGAGCAGTTCTCCTTCGGGCAATGGAACCGGTTGAAGGTATCTCCTTCATGCAGATGCAGAGAGGAACAGCCGTGGAGAGAGAGCTCATGAGCGGTCCGGGAAAGCTTGCCCGGGCACTTCAGATTGAGCGCCGTGACAACGGAAGGGATCTTTTCGGTGAAGAGTTTTATCTGGAAAACGCACCCCCTGTTCCGGAAAAGATGATCGGAACCACAACAAGAGTGGGTATTTCAAGAAGCCGGGATCTTCCGTGGCGCAAATTCATCATAAACAATCCTCATGTTTCAAAAGCAAGGATCTTGTGAACAGTTAAAAAATGCAGCCTGCTGTATTGGAAAGTTCATAAAAAAACTCCTTTTTTAGGCTGAGTTACCTATAAACCGGAAGGACTTTCGAGCACCGCCTAACGAAGGAATCGAAGCGCGAAACAAATTAATAGCGTTACCCTTATTTAAACCTCAAGCATCATGATCGGAACCCCTTTACTTCCTGAAATCAGGGAACTGATCGAGCAGCGCAACTTCAGTGCTCTGCAGAGAATTTTCAACGACTGGATGCCGGTTGACCTGGCGGAGCTGATCTCCGACCTGCCGGAAAACGAACAGGCAATCCTCTTCAGGCTGCTTCAGAAGGATGTGGCAACCGAGACCTTCGAATACCTTGAGCTCGACTCCCAGCAGAACCTGCTGACCGCACTGACCCAGAAAGATGTCACCCATATTCTCAACAGCATGTCGGCAGATGACCGTACAGCGCTGCTTGAAGAGCTGCCGGGAACTGTGGTTCAGGAGCTGCTGAAGCTCCTCTCATTCAAGGAGTTCAAGATTGCCAAAACCCTGCTGGCATATGCTGAAGACAGTGTCGGCAGGCTCATGTCGCCTGACTATCTGAGTGTCAAAAAAGACTGGAACATCAATCAGGTGCTCGACTACGTTCGCACCTTCGGTCATGAGAGCGAAACCCTGAACGTCATCTATGTTGTTGACGACTTCGGGAAGCTCAAGGGAGAGCTGCTTGCCCGGGAGCTCCTGCTCTCGCTGCCGGAAAAAAAGGTCAGTGAAATCATCTCCGAAGAGAAGATCATCACCCTGACCGCTTCACAGGATCAGAAAGATGCTCTTGATGCCTTCAAGCGCTACGACACGGTTGCATTGCCGGTTGTCGATTCAAACGGCTACCTGATAGGAGTCGTAACGGTTGACGACATGCTTGACGTGGCTGAAGAGGAGGAGACCGAAGATATCCAGAAGTTCGGCGGTATTGAAGCCCTTGAAGAGCCATACATGGATCTCTCGATTCCACAGCTCGTCAAAAAAAGGGCCGGTTGGCTGGTTATCCTTTTTATCGGAGAGATGCTTACCGCCTCTGCACTGGCCTATTTTCAGGATGAACTGGCCAAAGCGATTGTACTGGCAACCTTCATCCCGCTGATTATCTCAAGCGGAGGAAACTCCGGTTCCCAGGCCGCCACCCTGATCATCCGTTCACTCTCGCTCGGAGAGATCACCATCCAGGACTGGTGGGGCGTCATGCGCCGCGAAATTCTTTCAGGACTCGCGCTTGGAGGTCTGCTCGGCCTGATAGGAGTCTTCAGGGTTATCATCTGGGCCATGATACTCGGTCACCTGACCACAACATGGATCTATGTCGGCGTAACTGTTGGCGTATCACTGGTAGGTATTGTCCTCTTCGGCACCCTTACCGGTTCCATGCTCCCCCTGCTTCTGAAACGGATGGGCCTTGACCCTGCCACCTCATCAGCACCTTTTGTTGCGACACTTGTCGATGTCACCGGAATTGTGATATACTTCAGTGTTGCCTCCCTGATTCTGGGGGGGATACTTCTCTGAACAAAAGCCTTCTTTTCTCACTGAAAACAGCGCGGCCGTAATGCAGAAACGTGAAGCTCTGGAGTTTGATATTCTCTTTGTCGGTGCCGGACCGGCGAACCTTGCCTCGGCCATTCACCTCCAGCGCCTTCTGAAACGCCATAACGCCACAGCGGCTAACCCCCTTGAACCCTCAATAGCCGTAATCGAAAAGGGAAGGTACGCTGGCGCCCATCTGCTTTCAGGAGCCCTGCTTGACCCGAGAGCCCTCGATGAATTTTTTCCGGACTACCGGGCAAAGGGCTGCCCTGTTGAAGCCACCGTCAGCAAGGAATCCATCTGGTTTCTGCAAAGTAAACGGAAATTCGCTGTTCCCTTTATCCCCGAACCGTTCAGCAACAAAAACTCACTGATCGTCTCACTCAGCCGCCTTGGTGCATGGATGGCTGAACAGGCGGAAAACGAGGGAGTTCAGCTCTTCGATAACACCGCAGCTTCCGCTCCATTCATGGAAAACGGAAAGCTTACAGGCATCATAACCGATGACAAGGGAATCGGAAAAGACGGCAATTCAAAAACAAACTTCGAACCGGGTCTGCTACTCAAGGCAAAAGCCATAGTAATCGGAGAGGGTTCTGACGGCTCACTCACCCGACAGCTATCCATGCACTTTCCGTCCATAAGTGCCGCCCAACGGTACGAAACAGGGGTAAAAGAGACATGGGAAATACCCGAAGAGCGTATCACTGCCGGAGAGGTGCACCATACCTTCGGATTTCCTCTGGAGTCCGATGTGTACGGAGGCGGATGGCTCTACGCCTTCTCCCCGACACTCGTCTCTGTCGGATGTATCTCATCGGTGGGCCATGATTCGCCGGTATGCGACCCCCATCTCAACCTCCAGCGCTTCAAGCTCCATCCTCTGATTGCCAACATCCTCAAATCCGGAAAAATGGTTGAATCCGGCGCAAGGACCATAACATCCGGAGGCCTTGACGCCATGCCGCCACTCTGCGGGCCGGGCTATCTCCTCACCGGAGAATCGGCAGGCATGGTAAACATGCAGCGACACAAAGGAATACACCTCGCCATGAAGTCGGGTACCATTGCTGCCGAAACCCTCTTTGAAGCGCTGCTGCACAACGATTTTTCAACCGGTCGGCTGAAAAGCAGCGAGGAGCGATTCAGAAATTCATGGGCCTGGGAGGAGCTGCATGCCGCCAGAAACTACCGCAAGGCATTTGACAAGGGGTTGTATTCCGGACTCGTTCAGGCGGGACTTCAACTCGGCATTCCCGGTCTTTCGCTAAAAACAACTCAACTCACCCTGCCAGGCTTCACAGAAACCCCAAGCTTCAACCCGAAGAAAAAGAAAATCGCTCTCCCCGTAATACCGGAGTTCAGAGCTGATGGCATGAGAACGTTCAGCAAAGAGAGAAGCTTATTCAGCTCAGGCGTCATGCACGAAGAGAATCAACCTTGCCATCTCGTTATAAAACGTGAAGATATCGCGGAGATATGCCTGAAAAAGTGCAAAAAGGAGTTCGCCAACCCCTGCCAGCACTTCTGCCCCGCCGGAGTGTATGAGATCACCACAGAGCCAGTCCCCGCACTCAAGCTCAACCCCTCAAACTGCCTGCACTGCAAAACCTGCGAAATCGCCGATCCCTACGGCATCATCACCTGGACCACCCCCGAAGGCGGCGGCGGACCCGGCTACAAACTGAGCTGATAACAAAATCAGAGCACATCAGTGAAAAAGCCTATACGCTGTGTTTACGCTCCAAATCCGAACCACACCCCATCTCTTCAGCAATAAAAAGTGTAAGTGGTTTGATGTCACCATCACTGCTTGCTTTTTCGAGTGCGGCCATGTAGTCACTGCGCCGCTGAACCCGAATAACTGTCCACGGATAGCCGCCGGATGCCAGCATCGCGTTCATCAAAAATCGCCCGATACGGCCATTGCCATCGAAATAGGGATGGATGAAGACAAAAAGCTGATGACCAAGTACTGCTCTGACTGCCGGTTCGTGCTCTTGTTCAATCAGGTTGAACAATGTTTCCATAGAATCGGTCAGCGCCTCATGTGGCAGAGGGGTGTGCATTGAGTTACGGATAAAGACTGCACCTTTCCGATAACCGGCGAGTTGGTGTAGCTCCAGTATACCGGCAGCAACTGAAGGCGAAAAGAGCTCGGCATACCAGCGGTGATGGGCACTCCTGACAACCGCACCGGGATTTTCCCCTCTCAGAATGGCTTCCAGATCTGTTCTGACAGACTGGAATGCCTGATAGTAACCACGTGCTGCAAGTGCATCCCGATCTTTTTTATCCTTCTGGTCCTCATCCGGATTCCATCCCTGTTGCGCAACGCTGTCAATAAGTGCATCAGTGACCTGATAACCCTCTATGGAAAGTGAGTTATAGGCATCCACAACATAGCGTTCATCAACTTTGGCAAGGTAAGCTGCGGCATTTTGAGCCACGCCAGGTGATGGCGGAAAAAGCGCCAAGACCTCTTCTCGCCATCCTGACCACAGAGATTGTAACCGCATAATGTATGGTGATAGCTCCGGAGTGATTCCCAGTGTTGGCACAGGAATAAGAAACGGATTTATTTCGCGAACATCGTATTTACCCAGTTTCATGGTGTGGAGAATTCGCTCGGCATATTCGGCACGCCCGACAAAGCGCAGCGCTCCTGCAAGTCGCCCGGCAGCAGCAACCGACCCCTCTTTGGAAAGTAATATTTCCAGCAGTTCTCCGGGATCACCAATCATGTTGAGCGCGATTTCGGCATCACGTGGATTGCTTATAAATGCTTGCGGACTCAGCCTGCAGAGGGTTTCCGGAAGAGAGTGCAGTTGCAGCCCGTTCACCTCCGTTTGATGACGGGGCATATTCTTTTTATCGGGATAGATCAACACCGAGTTCCCGTATGGCAGGTCGAGCACAGAGGTACCTCCTTCAGTTGTGATGACGGTTACCTGCCGGGGTATACGAGTGCTCCGGGTATGGAGGATGAGTGATGCGTCTGCGTTCAGGCAGTATCTCTTTTTGAAGCGTCTGTTCAGATAACCGGATAAGAATGACCAGAAATTGGCATACCACGCCGTAGAGTCCCCCTCATGATCTCGTGGATTGGCACAAATGTACCACCCCTTCATAACCGGTCGCAGGAACCCCTCCTCCACAAGAATCACACGCTGTGCCTCCGTGATATCTCCGGACTCAATCACACCATTGTACTTGCCTTGCAACCGCTTCAGCGCCCGCAAAGCGTCAGCCAGCTTTTCATTCGGCTTTGCCATCTGCCCCTAAAATTGTAGTTACCGTGCTATTCCACGTCACCGTTCTCCCGTAATATAACTTTGTTATTCCGTTTTATAAAACTTTGTTATTATCGTTTGTATTACTTTGTTATCCCATGAATTTGCGAACGCAATAGCTTTTTTAAAAATAAGATAATGAATGGAGTTTTCGCTTATTTTTCCTACCAATAGCGCGTCCCTACGGGACTTGAATTCATGATTCTTTTAAATGCCACAGGCATTGCATATAGGTAGAAATCAGCGTTTTTCATATCCATTCTTTGTCAGCCTGTGTTGTCAAGGTTATTTTTTATGTTGTCAACATATCAGTATATTGTTGTCATTATGAAGCAAAAGAGTTGTCAATATCAGACAGAAGCCGTGCAATACAATGAGAGAACGAACAGCTAAAATAAGAGAGTACATGCTGAAGGCATGCAGGGACACATCGCTCAATGTCGCCTCGGATGCTGCCAGAGAGTTCGGCATCTCAAGACAGGCTGCGCTCCGCCATCTGCATGCATTGGAAGAGGCCGGGCTGGTCAAGTCGGAGGGAGAGAAGAATCTCAAGAGATCTTCACTTGCTGCCATTGCAACGAACTCATGGCGATTCAAACTGGAAGGGCTAAGAGAGGATATTGTCTGGCAGGAGTATATAGCCCCCCTAATTGTCGATCTGCCTCAAAATGTGCGTGAGATGTGGCAATACGGTGCAACAGAGATGATCAATAACGCTATAGAACACTCCGGCGGCATTTGGCTTACCATCAACTTTTCAAGAAACGCTCTGGATACAGAACTGGCGCTTATTGACGATGGCGAAGGCATCTTTCACCGCATACAGCGATTGACCGGCCTCTATGATCCCCGTGAATCAATCCTTGAGCTTGCAAAGGGAAAGATGACCACAGATCCACAGCACCATTCCGGTGAAGGCATTTTTTTTACATCCAGAGCATTCGACAGATTCGTTATCATTTCAAGAAACCTTTTCTTCTCACACCAGACAGAGAAAGACGATTGGCTGATTGAGAGTGACGCGGATATACCAGGCTCAACCATTCGTCTCAGGCTGAACAATACCTCCCCTCGAACCATCAAGGAGATCTATGACGAATTTGCGGAACCGGAGGAGTATGCATTCAATAAAACCCGGGTTCCGGTCAGGCTGGCCAGACATGAAGGGGAAATGCTCGTCTCCAGATCGCAGGCAAAAAGGCTTGTTTCGCGGTTCGAGAAGTTCAAAACCGTGATCCTCGACTTTGAAAAGGTGGAAGAGATCGGGCAGGCATTTGCCGATGAGATTTTCAGGGTCTTTGCCTTAGCACATCCGGCAGTAACGCTTATCCCCGTTAACGTAACAAAAGAGGTGAACCAGATGATCAAAAGAGCGCTTGCCGTTACATAACACCATGAAAATAGTCAACAGCAAGACTGCTCGGGATATCGACATCAGGAGTTGCTAAAACCCACCGTGGTACCCCGAACATAACTGAATGAAATGAATATTATCCCCTAAACTTCTGGCCAATATGTTCGTGTCTTCGCACCATGAGCGTTCCCTTGACAGTGAAGGGCTTCTATTGAGCTTCTTTTTCGCTTTTTACCCGGACACTCTGTCCGGATAAATGTCCACATAGCCTATTTATCCCGTAAAATCAATACCAATCAAGACATTCTGTCCGGATAAATGTCCATTTATGCACTATTTTACCTCGTACGAACGGGAAGGTCCGGAGCCGGCCTTTTTCACAAGACCAAGCTCTTCGAAATGCCCCAAGTGGCGCCGCGCAGTCCTTGGATCAACTCCCATTGCCTCAGCATATTCATTAGATTTTGCCTTGCCGCAGGTGGCAAGCCACTGCCAACCCATCCGCTCAGACTTACTCAGAGTCTTGAGAGCGTATTCCTCAAGAACCTTTATTGAGCTCTCTGCTGAACGGTACAGCGTAAGAACAAGGTAGGGATCATCCCAAGTGTACTGTGGTCGGGGTAGACCGAGTTCCTTTGCCCGATCACGAAGCGAGGCCAGACCAAGCCCCTGTTCTTCCGCCATGCCCATACGTGCAAATACGAAGTGAAGTTCAGGGTTCCTGCTCAGCATAGGAGCACTGATGTCTTGGAGCTGCTTCAAGGTGATCGGAGACGGCGGTTTGCCTGGGCTTTTAACCGCAATAGTATCCTCAGTCAACACGATTTGGCACTTGGCACCGTCTATACTGTAGTCTCGATGTATGAGTGCGTTAGCCACTGCCTCGCGAACCATTTCGAATGGCAGAACAGGACGTTCATGCCGGTAAGCTTGGCCCCGCTCAAATACATTGGGAAGCTTATCCTTGAGCCATTTCTCAACTAAATCAGGAATCATTACGGCTGGCTCATCGAACTCGCGGCGCTCCGGTTGGCCACTGGGGTAATGGATAAGACCAAGCATGCCTGCTTGCCGTATAACTGTTCGCGGTTCTTTGCCAAACAAAATAAATCCGAATCCAGTCGGAACCAGATCACCACCTTCTTTCTTCAGAAGACCTTGCCGGAGAAGGCGCCGAATAAAGAATCCTCGCAGCAGAGCTACGAGGTATTAAAAGAGGCGTAATTGCTGTGAAT
>NZ_MPJE01000007.1:0-9187 GCF_001975465.1 Chlorobium sp. KB01 | reverse complement strand
ACTCCGGTTTCTGCGCTCCGTCCGCCTTGTTCCCGGGCTTCTCACGACAATTAATAGAGATGCCCATAAAACAAGCTGTTAACGGTAGAAGAGGCGGATCCCCTCTAATTTAGGGAAATTCAGACTGATCGGGCAAGCAGCTTGCCTTCGCAACTGCCCTGAAGTTCTTGATGGATGCCATCCAAACCGGAAAAAAGGCCGGTTGACCGCAGAGATGCATTCCGGTCATGATGCTTTCATGAAATATTGTATTTTCCACCGTATAAAAATTATTAATTCAATGATGAGCACCGCCAAGCGAAGCAATCAACCTGCAGAAGAGGATATTCGTGGTGCCCTGATGCCGATCATCTCTATAAGTCCAGTCCATCATGCTTGAAGCCAGAAACCTCTCTCTTACCGTCGGAACCAAAGAGCTCCTCGTCGACACATCGTTCCGGGTCGGCGACACTGACCATGTCGCACTTGTAGGCCTTAACGGTACGGGCAAATCGACCCTTCTCCGCCATATCAGCGGAACGACCTATGACAGCGGTCTCATGACCAGCGGACAGCTGCTCAAATCAGCGGAAACCACCATCGGCTACCTGCCGCAGGAGATCAACTTTGATGCGGATCTGGAAAAAACCGCCCTGCAGTATGCTCTCCTGGCGAACGAACGGCTTTGCGTTCTGTCGGAAAAAATCACCCGCATGGAGCGCGAGCTCGCCCTTCCGGAACAGGATTATGAGAGTGAATCCTACCACCAGCTTATTGAACGCTTTTCCGATGCCATGCACGAGTTTGAACATCTGGGCGGCTACACCATGCAGTCCGATGCCGAAAAGGTGCTGGCAGGACTCGGCTTCAGCGAGATAGATTTCCACAAAAAAGTCAAGGCTTTTTCCGGTGGATGGCAGATGCGCCTCCATCTCACCAAACTGCTGCTGCAGAACCCGACACTGCTCCTGCTCGACGAGCCGACCAACCACCTTGATATTGATTCACTCCGGTGGCTGGAGAACTATCTGGTAAACTACGAGCACAGCTA
Organism: Chlorobium sp. KB01; assembly: GCF_001975465.1. Taxonomy (NCBI): domain Bacteria; kingdom Pseudomonadati; phylum Chlorobiota; class Chlorobiia; order Chlorobiales; family Chlorobiaceae; genus Chlorobium; species Chlorobium sp. KB01. The sequence continues at coordinate 8,157 of NZ_MPJE01000007.1, read as the reverse complement.
TATCATCGTCTCCCATGACCGGTTTTTTCTTGACAAACTCACCAAAAAAACCCTGGAGATCGCTTTTGCACGCATTCATGAGTACAAGGGGAACTACTCCTGGTACGAAAAGGAGAAGGCCGAGCGCTATGAACTGATGATGGGCAAATATGCCAATGATCTTAAAAAAATGGAGGAGCTCCGCGCCTTTGTCGACCGATTCCGCTATAAGGCAACCAAGGCACGCCAGGCACAGAGTCGCCTGAAGCAGATGGAGAAGCTTGAAAGCCAGATAGAGTCTCCCGAAGAGGATCTCTCGCGAATCTCGTTCCGTTTTCCGAAAGCAAACCCTTCCGGTCGGGAGGTGATGCGGCTTGAAGGGGTAAAAAAAGCCTACAGTATGCCTGACGGCTCCAATAAACAGGTACTGAACGGTCTTGATCTGGAGGTGATGCGTGGCGACCGGATCGCGATTGTCGGCTCGAACGGTGCAGGAAAGAGCACCTTCTGCAAAATCATTGCCGGAGAGCTTGATTTTGAAGGCAAGCTCACGATGGGTCACAATGTCTCCCTGAACTACTTCGGACAGCATCAGACGGAGAGCCTCTCTCCTGATAAGAGCATCTACACCGAAATGCTCGACTCCGCACCCAATTCGGAAGCCCAGAAAAGAGTGCGGGATATTCTCGGCTGTTTTCTCTTCAGCGGAGATGCCATCAATAAAAAAATCAGGGTGCTCTCGGGAGGGGAAAAATCAAGGGTGGCGTTGGCCAAAATCCTCCTGCAGGCCTCCAACCTGCTGATTATGGATGAACCGACCAACCATCTTGACATGCGTTCAAAAGAGATGCTGATCGAGTCGCTTGAAAACTACAGCGGGACCCTTCTGCTCGTCAGTCACGACCGCTATTTTCTCGACAGCCTGGTCAATAAGGTGATCGAGATCAAAAACGGCAACATGCAGCTTCACCTCGGCACCTACGCTGAATATCTTGAGAAGGCGGAAAAAGCCATTGAGGCAGAACGCAAACAGGAAGCCGCCGGACGCCAGAAAAGCCAGGCCGCCACGCAAACAATCACCGAAAAGGATAAAGAGCAGGCTAAAAAGAGTGCCGCTGCCAAAAAGGACAAAAAGAGAACCGAAGAGATCGAGCAGAAAATCAACCGGCTGGAGCAGCAGAAAGAGTCGATTGAAACCGTTATGGCAACCGAGGATTTCTATAAAAAGAGTCAGAAGGAGACCGACAGCATCCTTGAGGGTTACCATAAACTCTGCGCAGAACTCAATCTCCTTTTTGCCGAGTGGGAAGAGATCTCGGCATAGGCGCTATTGATTGTCGTGAGCCCCGAATGTATCGGAGATTATCAGCGATACGCTAAAGCCACTTCCTGATGGTTTCAACCAGAATAGCGGGGTCAATCGGTTTGGAAACGTAATCAGTCATCCCTGCATGCATGCAGATCTCCCGATCCCCCTGCATGGTATGTGCGGTAAGGGCAATCACGGGAATAGTGTGATTGAGCACTGCGGAATCAGGATTGCGGATAATGCGCGTAGCCTCCAGACCATCCATCTCAGGCATCTGGAGATCCATGATGACAAGGTCATAAGGGGTAGTCTCAAGTGCGCTGACCGCTTCGGCGCCATTGACAACCACATCGATTTGATAGCCGAGCTTGCCCAGAATACCGATCACCACCTTCTGGTTGATGCTGGTGTCTTCAGCAAGCAGCAGCCGGACTCCTTCCCCCCGACCATCTTTTTTTTGCGGCTGACTCCCCTTCGGGCTCTCACCGGCAGAGATTGAACTTCCTCCCGGTTCGGTATCGGCAAAAATAATAGCCGCAAAGGTGTCAAACAGGTCGGACTGGAGAATCGGCTTCGAAAGGCATGCGGTGCACCCCATTTGCTTGAGATCCTCCTCGGAGCATTTGCTGCCCAGGGAGCTCATCATGACAAGAACAGTAGATGCGAGTTTTTCATCATCCTTTATCGATCGGCAAAGCGTTGCTCCATCCATATCGGGCATCTGCATATCGATCAGGGCAAGGCGATAGGGCTCCCCGCTTTCAATTGCGCGTTTGAGCTCCTCAACAACCTGCGCTCCACCCGACAGCTCCGTAACAACTGCTCCCCATGACAAAAACTGCCGTCGCAGAACAGTGCGGTTGGTGGCATTGTCATCAACAATAAGTATGCGGGTTCCGGCAATCGCATCCTTTGAGTACCTTCCGCCGTTGAGCTTAGGCTGCTGCTTTTTGAATGGAATGGTAAACCAGAACTCGGAGCCTTCGTTTTCCCGGCTGTTGACACCTATCTCTCCGCCCATCAGCTCCACAAGCTGTCGGGAAATTGCCAGCCCCAGACCGGTACCTCCGAACCTGCGTGTTGTCGAAGCGTCAACCTGGGTAAAGCTCGAAAAAAGGATGGCAATTTTCTGTTCAGGAATTCCGATCCCTGTATCCCTGACCGAAAAACGGAGCAGATCCTCCTGATCAGAAGTTGAAACCAGCGAGACCGAAACCGAAACCTCACCCTGATGCGTAAACTTGATGGCATTACCGGCAAGATTGTTCAGTACCTGATAGAGCCGCCCCGGATCACCACGAAGAAAAGGAGTCACATCAGGAGATGCTGCACAGATAAACTCAAGCTCCTTATCCCGAGCCCGCACAGCCATGATCGAGGAGACATCATCCAGCACATTGCGCAGATCAAAATCAAGAATTTCAACTTCAAATTTGCCGGCCTCAATCTTTGAAAAATCAAGAATATCGTTGATAAGGCCCAGCAGAAAATCCGCACTTTCCTTGACTGCCTGGGCATATCCCCGCTGTTCATCACTGAGTGGAGTGTCAAGAAGAAGCCCGGTCATACCAATAACACCGTTCATGGGAGTACGAATTTCATGGCTCATATTTGCCAGAAATTCGCTCTTCGCCCTGTTGGCTGATTCAGAGGTAAAGCGGACTTCAACAAGAGCGGTTTCATGGCGGTGACGAACCTCTGCATTGGTAAACAGTTCGGCAAGGACCCTGAGCAGGGAGAGATCATCATCCCCCCATATTTTCAGGGTGCGCACGGCATCAAAGCCGACAAAGCCGAAACACTGTTCCCCATAATTCAACGGGATGGTAATAAGCGACTGAATCCCCTGAGGCTCAAGCAGGGCACGAAAAGCACTCTCTTCCGGCAACTCCTTCACATCCGGAATGTGCACAACCCTGCCCTGCCGGTGAGATGCAACCAGTTCCGGCATTGCGGCAGTGGACCGATTCTGAAGGTTCTGAATTTCAGCATTGATACCCGGAGCACACCACTCATGGGTATTGCTCATTGACCGGTTTTCAAAGTCATAGCTGAACAGATACACACGGTCAACCCGGGCAAACTCACCAACCAGTGCAAGAGCACTCTTTATAGAGTTATCAAGATCTTCAATCGGTTTATTGATAAATCCGATTGCAAGATCCATAAGCACAAGCTGGAAAGCCGAACGGCGTTTGAGTTCCTCCTCTATCTTTTTGCTTCCGGAGATGTCGCTGTGAGAACCGGCCATCCGGTAGGGCAGACCATCTTTGTCCCGAAGCGCTTCACCCTTCGCAAGTAACCAGAGATACTCGCCGTTTCGGTGCCTGAAACGGAATTCAACACTGAAAACCGGAACCTCGCCTTTAAGGTATCGCTCCAGACAGAGTTTATAATCCGGAAGATCATCAGGATGCACCCGCTCTTCAAACGTAGCATAGATATTGGGAAGTTCATGGTCTTCATAACCGATCATCTTTTTCCACCGTGGCGAGAGATAGAGGCTGTTATCGCGTATATTCCAGTCCCAGATGCCATCATTACTGCCGTTAACAGCAAGCATATACTGCTCGCGGCTCAGAATCAGCTCCTGTTCACGACGCCGCACACTCCTGTCCGTCCGGCTGAGCACAACAACAAGAAAGCTGTAAAGAAAGGTAAAAATGACAATAACAGAGATAACGGCAATCGAGACAAGACGATAAAGCCGGTCATTGTAGGCCGAAATATCCTGCATGATGATGATCTTCCCGGTAATGCGGCCTGAAACCTCCTTGAAGGATTTAGCCGTAACCCGCCAGGATCTCCCCTCCCAGTCGGTCTGCATACTTTCCGATATACCCCTCGAAAGCACGGCATTGAACTCCCCTGGAAAACGACCAAGAGAAGAGAATACCAGCACATCACTGCGGAATCGATTCCAGTCACGGTAACGCTTGAAGATGGTGATCCCCTCTTCCCATCCTGATTGCTGGAGCAGCTTCTTGTTGATGAACAACGCCACACCCCGTCCCGACTCGAGATGCAATCCCTTAAGAATACTCTCAACCTCCCTGCCGATTTCAATGTACCCGATCAGCCTGCCGTTATCCTCAACAGGAATGACCGCGCTCAGAATCAGGGTACCCTGCGGACCAAGCTCGATACCACATGAAAGCTTTCCGGTGCGTTGTGCCTCACGTGCAGTAAACCGGTTGATCCTGTCTCCGCTCCTTGAGGGATTATGCACCCGAAGAATACAGTTTCGAGCTGTGTCAATGAAATTGAAGTGTGTTATGCCATAGTAACGCTCAAGTCTTTTATAGAGCGGTGCACTGAGTGAGTAGAGGCTGTTTTTGTCGTGATTGCGCAATGCATCATAGAGCGAGCTGTTGTGGCTTATTGCCTCAAGCGTGACAATAAAGCCCTCCTTTGACAATTCAATGCTTTGACGCAACGCTTCGGCAACCTCATCTTCAGAACGGTGAACATCTTCTTCCAGACGCTGCTGCTGCTGCCACCAGAGCAGGAGGCCGAGTGTAATGATAAGAATGGAGATCAGTGCAGCAAGCGGTGGCATGAGACGTCGCAGTACCAGACCCGGGCGGGCTTCCTCCCTGCGCGAAACAAGATAAACACTGGTAAGCACAATAAGGCTTACGACGATAAAACCGACAGGAATTGCTGAACGGGCGACAAGATCCCATATCCACTCGGAAGCATCAATATCCATGCCAATTACGGCAATGGCCCTGCCGCTCTGGGGATCAACAAGGGGAACGAAACCACTGACCCATGTTCCCCAGCGGTCGGTAACAGGGCCTTCGGTATCCGGCGCTTTTCTCAGAAAGACATTCTGAAGAATATCGGTCGCCTCACCATATACCTGACCTGCAGGAGAGGATTCCGGTGAACTTGAAGGTTCGGAATCGACATAGAAGAAAACCGTTCCGCTGCCTGCCCTGCCCAGAAGATAGACAAAACGGGACTTTGAAACGGCAACTCTGGTTCTGGATAGCTGTTCCTTAAGTTTCACATAGGCCGTCTTTTCAATGTCGGACGGCGAACCTTCGAGCGCATTGAGCTGCTCCATATCAATGCCCTGGGCAGCAATAAGCACCTGCCGGAGCAGCTGGTCATGCATCTGACGATCAGCGTGAACAACTTGCCCTCCAGGCAAAAAAAGAGCCGCAGAGAAAAAGGAGGCCTAAAAGCAGTATCGGGATATAGCTTTTTTTTGTTGAACCGGGTGACTTTGTATTCAGAGCCTCCATGAACTGTTCAATAACGAGGTTGATCTCCTTGCATACCAAACAAAATAATCATCCGATCCGGGATAATGGCCCAGCAACCCTCCCTCGCCGATAACCTGTTCTGAACGGTCAAGGGGGAGAGCGCTCTTTTCATTACCGCCATAAGCAGGTTCAGGTATTGGTAACCTGAAGCATTACGGGCGCATTGCATTATAATCTACCACTTTTTCCATAGCTCTCAAACAAGGTGGATTGAGAGCTGCCGGATGAGAAGACACCCATGAGAAGTGAGTCCCGGACAGCAAGACCGATCACCTTCAGCGGGCAGGAGGTATGCTGCGCTTCAGATAAAGATCGTAGTCAGGCACAAGGCGGTTGTAATCTCTATCCATAAGAGGGGAGGAGATCATAAAATCAGCTGATGCCCGATTGCATGCGGTGGGGATGTTCCAGACCACCGCCATACGCAGCAGTGCCTTGACATCCGGATCATGCGGCTGGGGTTCAAGCGGATCCCAGAAAAAGATCAGAAAGTCTATCTCCCGGGAGGCAATCCTGGCACCGATCTGCTGGTCACCACCCAATGGACCGCTCATCAGTTTGTGAACTTCAAGACCGAGCTCGCGCTCGAATACCCCTCCGGTAGTACCTGTAGCGTAGAGGGTGTGCTGTTCAAGCAGGTCTCTGTTGAATTTCGCCCATTCAAGCAGATCAACCTTTTTGTTGTCATGAGCAACAAGAGCGATATTCTTGGAGGGGGCCATGGTGATCTGTTTCTGGCTCATATCATAATGATTTTATTATTTTTACAGCCAAACAAGGGGAATATCAGCAATAAAGAGAGAACCATCTTTCCCACCAGCAGAAAAATAACATATTTGTAACATAAGCCAGCGTCACGGAACCCTTCCGGGGAAGCCCTATTGCACTCCCCCGGAAAATATCCGGAGCCCGACCACACCGGAAATGATAAGTAAAAGAGAGATGATGCGGGCAAGATCAGCGGATTCATCAAACAGAAGCATCCCCATAATGGCTACCCCTGCCGCACCGATGCCAGTCCACACCGCATAGGCCGTTCCGACCGGAATGGTTTTCATGGCAAGCGAGAGAAGCCAGAAGCTTGCGATCATGGCGATGGCAGTCAGGAGCGAAGGGATAGGCCGGGAAAAACCCTGGGTGTATTTGATGCCAATAGCCCAGCCACACTCAAGACAACCGGCAATAACAAGATAGAACCATGCCATAGGAAAGTTTTTTCATTCATCAGCACACCGCTATTCATTGTAGTGAAATAAAGGTGCCATTTAAATTTTAATCCAGCGAAGTAACTTATCCGATTTTCTGGCTGCCTGCAAAACTCTCTGGATCATAAGGCCATCCTCAAAACCTGCGGCATCATGGAGCCGCTTTTCTCCGTTTTTGAGAGCCTTGACCATCCGGTAGGCAAAAAAGGCAAACCCGACAGCAAATATACCATGAACCGCCAGTGATGAGTGGCGGATCTGCTCCTGAAGCACCAGCTCATCCCACGCAAGCATCGGTTCAACCAGTTTCCATCGGGGAGCATCAATCAGGCTGCGTCCCACTTTTGCATTATCATTTGCAACCTCCCACAGCCTCCCTGCGCCGTCAAGACGAATGGTCTTAAAACTGCCGACCACTTCGAAGGATAACCATGTATAGGCGCCAACCGTAGTCACATGCATCAGCGAAGAGCTGCCAAGGGCCACCGATGAGGGGCCGAACTTCATCATCATGGCAAAATGGTCGTCGGAAGTGACCCGGCACGACTTCCCTGAACTGTCGGGTCGAAAGGGAATACTTGTTGCGAGATTACAGGAGACCGAAGAGATTTCGCCAACCAGAAACCGGTTCAGGTCAATCAGATGGGAGCCTATAGCGTAAAGCGCTCCACCACCTTTTTCCTCTTCGCACCACCACGACCAGGGCATATCAGGCCTGTTCCGGGTGGCAAGATTAACAACCGCACGTACTTCATACACTTTACCAATTTCGCCACCGTCAATCATCTGCTTCATGCATCGGACCGCCGGATGAAAACGGAGCTGATGGTCAATAAGCGCAAACCCCGGCGCTGTGGAGGCACTCTCCACCATGGCGGTTGCATCGGCAACATCGAGCGCAAAAGGTTTTTCGCAGAGCACACTTTTACCACTCTGCAATACACCGGTAACCATCTCCCTGTGCAGATAGGTCGGGGTGGTTACGCATACAAGGTCAAGATCACACTGCAGCATCTCGCGCCAGTCGGCAAAGCCCTGCGTAATACCAAACATCTTCATAAACTTCTGACGATGCTGCTCGGTCGGACTCGCCACAGCGGCAAGCTCCACGTCGCCCAGCATTGAAAAGGCCGGTGCCTGTGCAATTCTCGCCCATCCGCTTCCAATAAACCCGACTTTTATTTTTTTCTGATCCATCCCCTCAACCTATGTTCATATTTTTTTAACCTTTTGCATAAAAAGACCGGTAACCGAGCAGAGAATTAACTTCGCAAAAACTCAGCAATTCAAATCGAAATCCAGTGTTTTTTCAGGATAGAGAATTTTCAGCAACTCCACCACCGGGCGTCTGCCCTGATCTGGCCTAAAGATATACTAAAATTTTAAGGCA
>NZ_MPJE01000116.1:0-2735 GCF_001975465.1 Chlorobium sp. KB01 | reverse complement strand
GTTTATTCTTGTATAGCTCACAGCAGAGATTCAGTCAACCAAAACATGTGAGGAGGTGAAATGCCGAGAGGAGCGAGACTTGATGCGCCGGGAACATTGCATCTTGTGATTATCCGGCGGATAGAGCGAGGTGTTATTGTTACCGATGATGAAGACCGGAAAGAGGTTATGCGTCGCATGGGAACTCTTGAATGACGCAATGCTTTCTATTAATGGAACTAACTGCTTTTGGTCATTTGTTCTATATATGGCGGGATGTGCTGGCTTGCTGATACAAAAATTGTTTTGTATTCTGATTTCACAGCTTTCTTGCATTCTTGGCAGGAGGCTCCTTTGTGAGACTGTAGTCACAAGAAGAGTTCGACTGTCCTTGGCATCACCGAATCTGATATCGGCATTCAGGAGAGATTATGCATACGGTCACCCATACCGACAAAGAGAACGAAAAAGCTCTGATCAAAATTGTCCGCTCCTTGCCTTCCAATCGGTTAGAGCAACTGGTAGATTTTGCCCGTTTTCTGGAAGCCCAGATTTTAAGTGAAGAGCTTGTCAGTGAAGAGGGACTCTCAGCCATAGAAGCAGACAATGCTCAATGGGATGCACTTCTGGAAACTGACGAATCTCAGGATTTACTCGATAAACTTGCGGGCGAGGCTCTTGCCGAGCATAAGGCAGGTAAAACAAAACCAATGGCGTTCAATCAAAAAGGGCGTATTGTGCCGGGATGAAGTCTCTCACGACTTTACAGTTCTGGAAGCTCTATGATGCTTTGCCTGAAGAGGTGCAATATCGAGCAGACAGAGCTTATGAGCTATGGCAGATCAATCCACAGGCCCATGCTCTGTATTTCAAACGTGTAGGCAAGAAAAAGCCGGTTTATTCCGTACGCATTGGTCGTGGGTATCGAGCGATGGGGCTTCTTGATGCTGAAGTCATCCTCTGGTTTTGGATTGGCCACCATGATGAGTATGAACGGTTGTTGAGGAATCTTTAGCTCATGCTCCTGTGAAAGAGAATGAAGGCAGCATTTGGGGTGAGTAGGCCGGAGGAGTTTCACCCCCAGCCTCTCGCAGAACCGGACGTACGACTTCCGGGACGCTCATAACAGCTTCAACTAACTTCCTTGGGCAATTTTATTAAAGTCAATAATATCAACCGATTAGCTATTTACTATTTAGGGACGTAGTTGAATAGCGATAGTAAAATAAACTGAGAAAATAGGGGACGTGGTTCCGTAGCTCAAAATTCTGTTGAACGTTGTATAATCTGAAAGCGAAAATATTCTGAATACCTGAAAAGACTTCACGCAAGTGACAGAGGTAAATAAATGTTTCATATCCGTTCCTGCTTGAAGCGATTCGTTATTGGCAGGTGGCAATATGTCAGGGAGAGCGAGACACGTGAATCGCCGGGGTCGTTGCGTCATGTGATGGTTCGTGGAATCGAGAGGTCTGGTATTGCGCTTGAAGATAAAGACCGGAAGGATGACGTAAAGCGGATTGGCAAAGAAGCAGAAAACAACAAAACGGTAATCTATGCCCGGAAGCCTTGTTGGTGAGGTTACAGGAGTGCTGCGGATTTCATGGGCAGGCGTGAGCCGGATGTTGCGTCGCTGACGAACCTGACGCACTGGGGATTTTGATTTGCCGTGGCTTGTTACCTCTGTCACTTACGTCCCTCAATTCGTCCCTCAATTATCCTGAAGTTTCTCCCCTTATTCTTTTCCCAAAAATCCGTTGTCAGAACTGATTTCCATGAATTCCGTTCCTAAACTTAAGTCGATCTCTGGCCACGGGTTCAGGGTGACAGCTCGAACCATCCGGTATGAAACGCGCGGCTTATAACCGGTCAAAACATTTGGCGGAACGTACCCGCATGATGCAAGCCTGGTCGGACTATATCGACAAGATCAAATCGTAAAGCAGATGTATCAAAAATTCGCGCGAAAGGAGTATATTAACGAAGTACATCAAATTACGATTTCATTCAACGGAGGGTAGATAATGACGACCAAAACAAAACGGCAGCAAGTCACCTTCAAGATTCCAAAAGAAACCAATGAACGCCTTGAGGCTCTTGCCAGAGCGACCAGACGGACGAAAACCTTTGTCCTGGAGGAGGCTGTTTCAGCTTATCTGAACTATAACGAGTGGCAGATTCAAAGTATTCAGAGGGGATTGGAAGATATGAAGGCTGGTCGAGTAACCCCTGTTGAAGATGTTATTGCTGAGTTGGAGGCAGAACTTGAAAATTGTCCTGACTAAAGAGGCAAAGGATTCTATTCGTGAGATAGAGTCCTATATCAGCCTGACCAGCAAAAAAACAGCCAAGCAAACCATCATCACTCTTTTGAACAAGATCACAAAGCAGTTACCCGCATACCCCCAGAGCGCAAAATCCGGCAAAATAACAGATACCAGGGAGCTGTACTTCTCTGATATACCGTACTGTGTTGTCTACACTTCGGATAACAGGACGATTACTGTACTCTCAATATTTCATACTGCACAGAACCGTTGAAGCGACTTACGGGACGCACATAACAGCTTCAACTAACTTCCTTGATCATGCCTGGTTGTGGGTATACCGTATCGGTGTTATCGGGTGATTTGCGAAATCCTCGATGAAAAAGTTTCAGTTCTTGTTGTCCGAGTCGGGCATCGGAAAGAAGTTTACCGATAATGTTGTCATACACCGTTTACGTTTGCATGCGGCATGTGCAGGGCCGTATCCTG
>NZ_MPJE01000115.1:7500-110000 GCF_001975465.1 Chlorobium sp. KB01 | reverse complement strand
TGCCGGTCAAGCAGGTAGTTTGCCTGATGAATCAGGCAAATAGCGATATTGGCAATCACTTCTGCAGGGCGGGTTTCAATGAACTCCCGATAAACTTCATAGCTGACATTTGCCTTGCTGCCAAGTTTTCTGACGTAATGGGCTTCTTTGGAATCTTTATCCCATACGGTAAAATCGCGCACCCTGAGAAAATCCTTATAATCTTCGAGCAGCTCATCAAGGCTTGCTCTGGCAACATTCGTCAGTTTGATCTCCGTCTCTTTGGAGGTTCCTGAAGCCTTGCATCCCTCAACAATATTCTGCTTGCCCGAGCGTGCAGCCTGCACCATCTGATCTATGGTACGATCACCACGAGCAAGGAAGCGCTGAGAGAAGCGAAAGGTAATATCGTAGATCACCTCCGCTTTCTGGTAAGAGAGAAGTGCCCGATAGTTGCCGTGAGGGAGAATGAACGATTTCGATGAATCTTTCATAAATTTTTCGCTTGTGTGATCAACCAATATCACAAGATAAAGCGAAATTTTCAAGTATTTCCTATAAGTCCTATGGGACCCATAAGACCTATAGGTCCTATAAATCTTCAACAACTTTCCCCTTGAACGCAAAAAGGCAGCCGGAAAGCTGCCTTTTTGTGAAATAATGTCCTGAAAAGCTTACTGCCAGCCGCCAACCATAGCGAATATTTCACGGTCACCGATCGGTACCGGTACTGCGGCAACCGGATTCTCCTGGATGAGGAAATCGGCAATTTCGTTGTATGGCTTGAGGCACTCGGGTTTGTCGGGGGTGTCATCCATGGCAAACATGGTTTTTCCGGCAAACCGGCTCTTGCGGATCAGTTCGTGGTAGGGCACTTTGGCAAGAAGCCTTGTTCCGACCTTCTCGGCAAACTGGTCGAGCATGTTGGTGCCGCCGCCAGTGGTATAGTCAACACGGTTGGCAACGATACCTGCCAGCTTCACCTTGTAGCGGGCACTCTTCTGCTGGATGGCCATACAGAGGCGATTGGCAGCAAAGATGCTGTCGAAGTCGTTGGTGGCAATGATGATGGCATAGTCGGCATAGTTCAGGGGGGCGCTGAAGCCGCCGCAAACAACGTCGCCAAGCACATCAAAGAGGATCACATCGTACTTGTCATACAGGCCGAGCTCCTGGAGCAGGGTAACGGATTCACCGACAACGTATCCGCCGCATCCGCTTCCGGCAGGAGGACCTCCGGCTTCAAGACAGTCAATACCGGCAAAACCGGTCTCAATGATATCCTCCGCACTCAGCTCCTCGTGATGAAAATCAACCTCTTCAAGAGCCTCGATAACGGTTTTCTGCAGCTTCCCGGTAATGGGGAATGTGCTGTCATGTTTCGGATCACAGCCTATCTGAAGAACCTTGGCGCCTTTCAGGGCAAGTGCCGCCGAAATGTTGGCACTGGTGGTGCTTTTTCCAATACCGCCCTTGCCATATACCGCTAATACTAAACTCATAATGATATCAGAGAAAATGATTGATAGTTAAACCTTACCCGCCAAGGGACTCCTTTGCCTGACGGAAAACCTCTACGGAGACCTCTGTTGCGCCGTTTTCGCGGGCAAAGGTCTCGGTGTTCTTTCTGACCTTCTTGCGGACAAAAAACGGAACTTTTTTCAGCATGGTTTCAGCATCGTCACTCCAGATCATATCACCCTCACCGGAACCCGGTTCCGCTGGAGCCGTAACACCATGTGCCGTATGACCGTTGCCGGAAGAGAGAGAAGTTGCAGCTGCATGCGGCTCACCGGAGGCGGAACTCTCCTCATATTCAAGGCCTGCATCACCGAAAAAGTCGATAAGATGCTTTTCAAGGCCGAGTTTGCAAGAGAGATAGACTCTGTCGGCAATAACATCAGAGCCGTCAAAACCGAAGAAGGGATAGTAACCGAGCAGATGATTTTCAATATGGGTCGGGGGACAGATCACCATACAGGGGACATCAAGCTTGCGACATGCGTGGCGCTCCATCTGGGTACCGCAGACCAGATCGGGCATCTCCTCATCAATCACTTTCGAGACATCCTGAAACTTGTCGGTCACCATAAGTTCACCGGGAAGGTACCCTTCAAGCTCTTTGCGTACCCAGTCGGCATGCTGTTCCAGATAGGTGCCTGCACCGATAATCTTCATGCCGAGTTCATCTTTCAGAAACTTGACAATACCGACCGTATGCGTTGCGTCGCCGAAAACAAAGGCCCGTTTGTTGCTGAAACTCTCCATATCAGCGGTTCTTGCAAACCAGGGAACTCCACTCGGAGCATTGATGCCGTCAAGTGAAAAGTTGTGGAGCTTCGGCATCGTAATGGGAGCAGCACCACGTTCAGCACCAACCCTGTTGAGCTGTTCAATCACGGAGCGGAGCCATTTCAGGGTAGGTTCAACGCCGATAGGTGCCTCATAGATCGCCGGCATGGCAAATTTGTCGGCAAGATATCCGGCCGCCGTGGTACCGATTTCACGGTAAGGGGCAATATTGAGCCATGCCGCAGGCAGCTTGCCGAGATCGTCAATTCCTGCACCCCAGGGAGCAACAACGTTGACCGTAACACCAAGGGTCTGGAGCATCCGGCGAAGAGAGGTGAGGTTGGCTCGCAGGTGAAATCCAAGCGAGGTAAAACCGAGCAGGTTCACTGAAGGAGCTGCGGTTTTTTCCTGCGGTGCAGCATAACGCTTGACCAGCGCGGTAAAGAGTCCGTCAGCCGCCTCATTTTCCGAGACCCTGAAGGGGTTGAGGGCATAGACCAGCAGCTTCTCCTCCGGTACGCCGGAGTGCAGCGCCAGCTGGTTGAGATCCTCCTGGAGCAGTGCGGTACTGCAGCTCGGAGCAATGACGGTAAGATCGGGATGATAGTGGTGCTCAACCTGCTGCAGTGTTGAAGGAAGCCGGGATACTCCCTGGGCCAGATCCCGTCCGCGGACAACGCTGATTGAGAGGCCCGGAAATGCCGGTGTCCGTTCAAGCATGGTGTAGGTTGCCGTGATGTAATCATCTCCCTGGGGAGCATGATAGACGGTGTGAACCCCTTTCATACTGTTGGTCACCCGGCTGATACCGTGAAGGGCTGTGCCCTCGTAGAGCCAGAAAGCTAAGCGCATACTTGTAAAACGTTTGTTATTGCATTTTCCTTCAGTGAATTATTCAGCGCTCGGCATGACCCCTTCAAGCCACACCTCCTCGTCAAACGCCGGCAGCAAGCTTCGGCGCTGGAGCGGTGATACAAACAAATTGGCCAGAGGAAAGACACCCGACCAGCTATGAATAGAGGTCAGCATGAACTCCATACTCCACTTCACAACAAATCCATGACCAACAAACGGGTTGGCGGTCATCAGGGAGGTAACAATCAGGTCCGGCTTGATGCGTTTGACATCCACAAGCTGTCGATGAAAGTTCGGCTGTTCGACCACGCGGACGCCTTCAAGCGCCTCAAGCTCACGTGAATGAAATTTCTTGTTGATGTAGGCACTGCTGCACTCCACAACGTCAGCTCCGGCATTTTTCAGGAAACGGCCCAGCGGCAGCTCCAGCATGGTATCCGCAGTCAGAAATACCTTCTTGCCCTTGAGCAGATCGGTCTGTTTGCGAATCTTCTCCCATGCGGCTTTTTCGCGGTCACGAAGATCGATGGTGATACCGAATTCCCGGGCGAGATCCTCCCAGAAGACTCTGGTTCCGTCAGGCCCGAAGGGGAAAAGCGAGTTAAGGACTCGGGCACCCCGCTCACGGGCAAGCTTGACGGCAACCCTTGAAAGGTATGGCTGGATCGGAGCCAGTACGGTATCAGGTCCAATCGCCGGCATCCTGTCAAAACGGGATTCAGGAAGAAAACCTCCTACAGCAATACCAAGCTCTTCGGCCTCAGCCCTGAGGTCATCGGCGGTGGCATCGTTGACTGATCCGAGAAAGACAACCTTTTTCTCTCCGGCGGGTGCTTCAGGGCAGAACGGTACCAGTGCATGAAGCACCGAATCCTCCGCCTGGGTAAAGTTATAGACCAGACCGCTGGCAGGAACAAAGAGCACCGGAACGTCCGGAGTGCTGAGATGGTGGGCAAGACCCTTGAAATCGACCTTCATAACCTCGGGTGTACATGACGAGAGCAGAAAGATCACTGAAGGGTGATGATCGGCCTTTATTTCACGGAGAATCTCCTCAAGGGTAGGCTCACTCTTGGAGAGATCACCCTCCTCAAGAAGGGCAATGCCAAAACGGGGTTTGGCAAAGATCATCATGCCGAGAGCATTCTGCAGAAAATGGGCGCAGGTATGTGTACCGAGAATGAGAAAAAAGCTGTCCTTGATCTTTTGATACATCCAACCGACACAGGCCAGGCCGCAAAAACTGTGTGTAACGTTATCTTCCTTGATTATCTGAACATCACCGGGAACCTGCATCATGAAGTATCTCCTCCTGATTGTTACTGGCCGCTGGTAACACCGCCTTCAGAGGGCGTAAAAAGGCGTTACAACGGTAAAACTTAAAGAAATTGAAGATAAAATATTTTCGGTAATCCCCCTACTCATCCAACGCCCTCTCTGAGGCTATTTTTGCTTTCACGGAAGCGGTTTTCTCACCAAGACGAACGGCCCGATCCCGGCGGTCATCAATTTTAATAACCGTGTAGACCCGCCTTCCTCCTTTGCTGAACGAATACTCATGGAGCTTCTGAGCCAGATCAAACAGGAGTGGTGCCGGTCCTTCAACCGTGGTCCCCATATCATGCAGCCTGAAGCTGCAGCCGCTTTCAGCCAGAAGCTCCTGAAGGCCGGCGACAAAGCCGCTCAGGCTCCCCTCCCTGCTGTCAAGGGGAATAACGGCAATATCCATCAAGGCCATGACAAACAGTTCTGAATGTTATCTGAAAACAGTCTCGTTACGGCCGGGTCCAACCGAAATAAAGGTAACCGGAAGCTGAAGTTCACGCTCAAGGAAGGTGACATAGTTTTGCGCTTCCGGCTGCATATCGGAAAAGGTGCGGGCATGCGCATTCGAGGCTTTCCACCCTTTCATAGTGGTAAATACCGGTTTGACTCTTGAAAGTGTGGGATGATCGGTCGGAAAATCATGGATCTCTCTGCCGTCGAGCATATAGGAGGTACACACCTTGACTTCGTCAAAAGTGTCAAGTACATCGAGCTTGGTAAGCGCAATTTCAGTAACGCCATTAACGGTAAGCGAGTAGCGCAGGGCAACAAGATCAATCCAGCCGCATCTGCGCTTTCGTCCTGTCGTGGCACCAAACTCGTGCCCGATACTGCCGAGCAGTTCGCCGGTTTCATCCTCAAGTTCGGAGGGGAATGCACCGTTGCCGACTCTGGTCATATATGCCTTGCTGATCCCAATCACCTTGCCGATATAGTTCGGAGCGATGCCGGATCCGGTACAGGCGCCACCGGATGTGGGGTTCGAGGAGGTCACATAGGGATAGGTTCCGTGATCCACATCGAGCAGGCACCCTTGGGCACCTTCAAGCAGAACCGTTTTTCCCTCCCTGAGCTGACGGTTCAGGTAGAACTGGGTATTGGTAACATAGGGGTCGATAATCTTGTCGAACTCCTGATACTCGCGCACCATCTCCTCAACATCAACCTCCTCCTTTTCATAGATATTTTTGAACACCTTGTTCTTGGCGGCAAGGTTCTCCCGAATCTTCTCCTCAAGCACCTGCGGGTTAAGCAGATCAACAACCCTGATGCCTTTTCGGGCAAACTTGTCCTCATAACTTGGTCCGATTCCACGACCGGTCGTACCGATCTTCTGGTCGCCCTGGGCGGTTTCGTGCAATGAATCAAGCAGTTTATGGTAAGGCATGATCAGGTGGGCATTGTGACTGATAAACAGCCTCCCTTTAACGGTGAAACCAAGCTCCTCGACTTTTTTAATCTCTTCAAGCAGCGCAACAGGGTCAATAACGACACCGTTACCGATAACACAGACACACCCTTCGTTAAAAATGCCGGAGGGGATCAAATGCAGAACAACTGTTTTATTATCGAAACAGATGGTATGGCCGGCATTCGCTCCACCCTGATAACGGACAACGATATCATACTTGTCTGAAAGGTAGTCTACAAGTTTTCCCTTGCCCTCATCACCGAACTGTGTGCCGACTATGACGGTTGCAGACCGGGAAGGTGTAATGAATTGATTTGGTTCCACGTCGATTGGTTTTAACGGATATAATGATCTAAATGAGCAAGCAGCTCGCTCTTCCCCTTTCCGGAAAAAGATGAATAATTTACAATAAATTTGGCTTTGGCCGCGCAACTTTCCATAATCCGCCTGGTCTTTGCCATCTCCTTTTGCGTCAGCTTGTCAAACTTGGTCAGCACAATACCATAAGGCCGCTCATGAAACTCAAGAAAATTGATCATTGCCCGGTCAGACTCCATGGCCGGATGACGGGAATCGAAAAGCAGCACAACCAGCGAAATGCTTTGGCGTTCTTCAATATATGATGAGAGCAGATGACCCCAGGCTGCTTTCTGTTCCTGGCCGACGGCCGCATACCCATATCCCGGAAGATCAACGAAATAAAACTCCTGGTTGATCAGAAAATAGTTGATCAGTCTTGTTTTTCCCGGTGTTGAGCTGGTTTTGGTAAGAGCTTTCAGCCCGGTAAGCGAGTTGAGAAGGGTCGATTTTCCTACATTGGATCGGCCCGCAAAAACAATTTCAGGAGTGGATTCTTCCGGCAGTCCGGAAAGAGCGGAAACACTGATGTGAAAGGCAGCACTGGTAATCTTCATACAAAAAGAGCAGTCAAAAGGGGTGCCCATAAAAAAGAGCAACAAAAAGGAAGCTAAAAACCTTGCGTTAAAAACCCAAATGTTTAACTTTCATCCGGCTTTTTACGTATTACATCAGGGCTCCTCTATAAATCGTCGTGATGCCCGATAGTTTCGGGAGATGAAAGTTTCTTTGCCGGCCTGCCGGAAGAACGAAGCAGTCGCAGTACATCATAAATTTAGAGCGGTGCTCATCCTCAAAAAGGAAGGAAAGAGAGAAGATGTCACTCTTCATATACAACTCCCTCAGCAGAACCAAAGAGCAGTTTGAACCCCTGCACCCCGGATTTGTCAGCATCTATGTATGCGGACCAACCGTCTATGGCCACTCCCACCTTGGTCATGCAAAAAGCTACGTCTCGTTTGACGTAGTCGTACGATGGCTGCGTCACTGCGGGTATCAGGTAAAATATGTACAGAACATCACCGATGTTGGTCACCTGACCGATGATGCCGATGAGGGTGAAGACAAGATCATGAAGCAGGCCCGGCTGGAAAAAACCGACCCCATGGAGATCGCGCAGTTCTATACCCGCAGTTTCTATGAGGATATGGATCGGCTCAGCATTCTCCGGCCCAACATTGCTCCGGCTGCGACCGCCCATATTCCGGAACAGATTGCACTGATTGAGCGACTGGTGGAAACCGGTCACGCCTATGAGGTCAACGGCAACGTCTACTTTTCCGTAGAGTCGTTTCCCGGATACGGCCGATTATCGGGACGAACCGACATGGAAGCGCAGCAGTCCGGCAACCGGGTGGAAGTGCGCTCTGAAAAACGGCACACATCTGATTTTGCGCTCTGGAAAAAAGCCGAAGAGAACCATCTGATGAAGTGGCGATCCCCCTGGGGTACCGGTTATCCCGGCTGGCACCTTGAGTGTTCGGCCATGTCGATGAAGTACCTCGGCGAAACGATTGACATTCACGGTGGCGGGATGGAAAACAAGTTTCCACACCATGAGTGTGAAATAGCCCAGGCTGAATCTGTCACCGGCAAACCCTACGTCAGGTTCTGGATGCACAACAACATGGTAACGGTCAACGGAATTAAAATGGGTAAATCCCTGAAAAATTCTGTCAACCTGAAGGAGCTCTTTTCAACCTTCGATCCGATTGTCATCAGATTCTTCATCCTGCAGTCGCATTATCGCTCACCGCTCGACTTCTCGGACGTTGCAATCCGTGCTTCGCAAACCGGCCTCGAAAAGCTGCATGAGACCTACCGGCGGCTCATGGAAACAAACTCCGGAAGCGGTATGTTTGCTGTTGAGCCTTATCTGGTCCGCTTTAACGAAGCGATGAATGATGATTTCAATACGCCGATTGCCGTTTCGGTTCTCTTTGATTGTGCAAAAGCACTCAATACGGCTCTTGACCGGAGTGAAGGCGTATCGGAAACCGCAAGAGAGGAAGCCGGGAAATTTCTGGATATGGCGGGAACGGAGGTTCTCGGAATCCTGCAGCCCGCGGGCAGGTCCGGTGATAAACAGAGTGAAGAAACGGGCAAAGCACTTGATGGTGTTATGGCTCTCATTCTTGAGCTTCGGGCAGAAGCCCGAAAGAACAAGGATTTCGCGCTCAGTGACAAGCTGCGCGACCGTCTGCTTGAAGCGGGAATCGAAATAAAGGATACCAGGGAAGGCGCTACCTGGTCAGCAAAATGAGTTGAATGAACAAACTGCTGACCTGGAACGAAAGAACGGGGCGATTGGGGAGATGAAGCAGATGACGATTGAATCAGAATTTATTCATCTTACCATAAAGTCCACCGCGTCCATTCTTCAAAGGTATTGCTGCAGCCCCTCCCTCCTCAGCACATCGGCTACCTCTTCTACACGATGAGAGAGCCCTTTGTTGCAGACCAGCAGTGCATCCTCTGTATCTATAATAATAACGTCACTGACACCTATGGTACAGACAATCTTGCCCGCAGGTTTTCTGACATAGATATTCTCACAATCTATCTGCACCAGACTTTTGCCGGAGTTGACTTCACCAAGCAATGCGCGACTCCCCGCAACCTTCATCACCTCATCCCAGGAGCCAAGGTCGGTCCAGCCAAACTCACCGGTCAGCATTAAAACCTCTTCAGCCTTCTCCATAACTCCCACATCTATTGAAACAGGGTGTATCCAGGAGTAGACATCCTCTATCACTTTCTTCTCTTCAGAAGTGCCAAGATGATGATAAATATTGAGCAGATCCTTGTGGAGATCAGGCATTGAACGTTCAAATGCCAGAGCAATGGCATCGATATGCCAGATAAAGACCCCGCTGTTCCAGAAAAAATCCCTGCTTTCCAGAAAATGAACCGCTGTCGTATAGTCCGGTTTTTCCGCAAACGCCTTTACCTTGAAGAACCTGAAATCATATCCCCCCGATAATGCAGCCGGAAGCGGCAGCTCCTCATCGGCCTGAATATAGCCGTAGACCGTTTCAGGCCTGTCGGCGTTTATGCCAATCGTAACAAGAGCATTTTTTTCCCGCGCCATCTCGATGCCTGCATCAACAATGGTTATAAATGCATCTTCATCGAGTACAAGATGATCGGAAGGGAGTACAACGGTAATGGCATCGGGATCCCTTTTTTTTATGTGGGCGGTTCCGAGAGCTATACACGGGGCTGTGTTGCGGCTTGAAGGCTCAACAATGATATTTTCAGGCAATATCCCGCATGGCGTATCCAAAAGCAGCTTACGACCGTTTTCTCCCGTTATAACCAGAATATTCTCATCCCTTACTGAACGCCGTATCCTCTTGACCGTTTGGGCAATCATGGTCCCTTCATCAAAAAGATCAAGAAACTGCTTTGGAATTTTTTTTCTCGAAACAGGCCACAGATTCCTGCCTGCTCCCCCGGCCATTATCAAGGCAAAAACATGATGAGTTGAACCGTCTTTCATGGATCCTGATTTCCTGTCGTGTTACTATTGCGGTGCTCACCGTTGAGCTGTTTATGAAATTTACGATTATTTACAGGCAAATGGATTGCTGTGAACGGGTGAAAGTCAAGTCTCATTTGTCATTCATCCTAAAATGTCGTTTTTTGGGGGTAAACCAATGAACAGAAGGATTACCCTGATGGAACAATTGCATGATGAGTTAACAACACTGCAGGCATTATGTGCAGAACACTCAATAGAACTTGACACCGAAAAGCTTGAAAAGCTGGTGCATTACGGCCACCTCCTCGAAGAGTGGAACCTTAAGGTAAACCTGATCAGCCGCAAGGAGGATTCGCCGGTCATCATCAAACATATCTTTCATTCGATTCTGATAAGCAGCTATCACTCGTTCAGAAAGGAGGAGAGAGTTCTTGATCTCGGTACAGGAGGGGGACTGCCGGGAATACCGCTCTCCATTGCATTTCCCGATACCCGATTTCTGCTTGTTGACGCAACAGGTAAAAAAATCACAGCCTGCCAGGCTATGATCAAGGAGCTTGGCATTACAAATGCCATAGCGATGCATACCAGGGTGGAGGAGCTAAAAGGGGTGGTGTTCGATACCGTACTCTCAAGACAGGTTGCCCCTCTTGAGCAGCTTTGCCGGTATGCAGCAAGATTGTTGAAGCCCGATGGTACTCTTATCTGCCTGAAGGGCGGAAACCTCGACAGGGAAATTTCCAAAGCAATCGAGTCGAGAGAAAAAAACAACGGATTGCCGTTGACTGTAGAGCTGCACCCGATAAGCGCTGTCAGCTCCTTTTTCTCGGAAAAACAAATAGTCATTGCCCGGAGATAGCGTCTATCTGTCAGGCAATGACTACTATATTTTCAAAACAGGTCGGTGCAGTCAGACCTCTGTCAGGCTGTTGCTGCTGCTGCTGTTTCTTCTGTCTTCTTGGAGCCTTTAACACGTTTTGCACGATCCTGCTTGCCTGCTTTTGGCGCTGCGGGATAGGCTTCCACATAATCAACAAGCTCAATAACGGCCATTTTTGCTGCATCACCAAAACGGGGAGCAAGTTTGATAACCCTTGTATATCCTCCGTTACGAGTGCCGACTTTGGCAACAATCTCTTCGAAAAGAATTCTTATTACCTGCTTGTCGCGGATATCCTTGAAGATTTCGCGCTGTGCATGAACGGTACCAACACGAGCTTTGGTAATGAGCTTTTCTGCTACGCGGCGCAACTCCTTTGCCTTTGCCTCAGTCGTCTCAATACGCTTGTGGAGGAACAGCTGTGTCGACAGGTTGCTGAGCGTTGCCTTTCTATGGGCAGCGGTTCTTCCGAGTTTTCTTGCCGGCTTAACTTTACGCATGACTTGTATCTGTTCTCAATATTTCTAAAAATCGGTAACTGTACTTTTCTACTTCATCTGATACTTGGTAATATCCATACCAAATTTCAGGTCAAACTTTTCAAGCTGCTCCTTCAGTTCCGTCAGGGATTTCTTGCCGAAGTTCTTGTAGTTGAGCAACTCATCCTCCTTGCGTGAAACCAGATCGCCGATGGTATCGATTTCAGCAAGCCTCAGGCAGTTATGTGAACGTACCGAAAGGTCAAGGTCTTCGATCTTGGTGTGCAGCAGTCTGCGCATGGTCTCAAACTCATCATCCTGCTGTTTGAACTCCTCTTCGGTAAACTCCTCCTCGGTTGGGGAGAAATTCGCAAAGAAGGTTACGTGATCGGTGATGATCTTTCCGGCAAGACTGATAGAGTCATCAGGGGTTACGGAGCCATCGGTTTCAACATCAAGAATCATCTTCTCATAATCAGTACGCTGGCCTACACGGGTATTCTCAACGGTAAACCTGACATTTCTGATCGGAGTGTAAATGGCATCAATAGCAATATATCCAATAGGCATTCCTTCGGGTCTGTTCTCCTCTGCAGGTACATAACCACGTCCACGTCCTACATAAAGGTCGATTTTCAGGGTTGCGCCGGCATTGACCGTAGCAATATGCATATCCTTGTTCAGCACCTCAAACTCGCCTTCCTGCGCAATAATATCACCGGCCGTAAACTCCTTTGGACCGACAATGGCCAGCGTGGTCTTGCAGTTTCTTTTACAGGTGGACTTGAAACGAACCCTCTTGAGATTCAGCACAATTTCCGGAACATCCTCGCGAACGCCATCAACTGCGGCAAACTCATGAAAAACGCCATCTATTTTCAGACCTGTTATTGCAGTTCCCGGAAGTGAGGCAAGCAGAACCCGTCTCATAACGTTCCCAAGGGTAACGCCGTAACCGCGCTCGAGCGGCTGAGCGATGAACCTGCCGAAACTGTCAGTATGATTGGCTTCGTCAACCTCTATTTTTGCAGGCATCTGCATCTGGTATATCATAGTATTTATACCTTTGAATTCGTTAAAATCACTTGGAATACAGCTCTACCACCAACTGCTCGTTATAGGGCTCCTGTATTTCCACTCTCTCTGGTATGCTCAGGAACACCGACTTCTGATTAGCCTTGTCTACCTGTATCCATGTTGGAATACGTGACTCCGGTGCTTTGTTGAGCGAATCCGTTACGGCATCCATGTTCTTGCTTCTCTGACGGAATTCAATCAAATCGCCGGGCGAGACAAGATAGGATGGTATGTTCACCTTCTTGCCGTTAATCAAAAGATGGCCATGTGTCACAAGCTGACGCGCACCTGCTCGGGAAGGAGCAAATCCGCTGCGGAATACAACATTATCAAAACGTCTTTCAATAAGCTTGACAAGGTTATCACCGGTTACACCTCTCTGCGATGCAGCCTTCATGAAGTAGTTGCGGAACTGCTTCTCAAGAATTCCGTAAATATACTTCATCTTCTGCTTTTCTCTAAGCTGCAGAGCATACTCGGATACTTTCCCTTTCCGGGACTGACCGTGCTGTCCGGGAGGAAACGGACGTCTTTCGAGATATTTTTCAGCCTTGGGTGTAAGTGCTACTCCCAACCTGCGTGATACTTTTGTTATCGAACCTCTGAATCTTGCCATATCAATTGCTTCATTGAAATTCTATGAATATATAAAATCAGACCCTTCTGCGTTTGGGAGGCCGACATCCATTATGAGGAAGCGGAGTGATATCCTTGATGGTACGCACATCAAGACCTGCTCCCTGTAACGCTCTGATCGCTGCATCACGTCCGGCACCAGGGCCTTTGATAAAGACATTGACATGCCTCATACCAAGGTCATAAGCTTCCTTTGCTGCGGCTTCCGATGTAATCTGGGATGCATAAGGGGTATTCTTTTTTGACCCTTTGAACCCGTTCTTACCGGCACTCGACCAGGAAACGGTGTTGCCCTGAAGATCGGTAATGGTTACCATAATATTATTAAAAGATGCCTTGATGTGTACAGCACCTTCCGGGGTAACCTTGACTTTCTTTTTCTTCCTGCTTATTGTAGCCATGAACTTACATTCTTTAGTCTCGAAGATTTATTGCCTGAACTCTACTACTTCTTGGCCGCCTTTTTCTTGCCGGCAACGGTCTTGCGCTTACCTTTTCTGGTCCTTGCATTTGTGGACGTTCTCTGACCGCGAACAGGCAGCGAACGACGATGACGCAGACCACGGTAACAACCGATATCCATAAGGCGCTTTACAGCGAGCTGCTGCTCACCGCGAGCCTGCCCTTCTACCTTGTAACTCTCAGCAATAATTTCTCTTATCGCATGCGCTTCTTCATCATTCAGCTCAGAGATCTTGCGGTCAGGAGCAATTCCTGCTCTCTGCAAAATGTTCTCCGCTGACACTCTCCCTATACCATAAACGTGCGTTAAAGCGATAACCGCATGTTTGTTTAACGGCAAATTTACCCCAGCTATCCTCATATGCTCTTTAAAGTTCTATTGTTTTTCTGAAGATCAACCCTGGCGCTGCTTATGGCTTGGATTCACTTTGCAAATCACAAATCTCTTACCTTTGCGCTTGATAATGCGGCAGTGCTCGCAACGTTTCTTAATAGAAGAATATATTTTCATAATAAATCCGAAATACAATAATTAATCCGAATAGTCCGAAATCTGAAAAGGCATGTAATGTAAATAATAATGATCAAAGAATCAAGATCAAGATCACTTATTTCGACACTTATTTGTATCGATAGGTGATCCGTCCTTTTGATATATCGTATGGAGATATCTGTACTTTCACCTTGTCACCGGGCAGAATCCTGATATAGTGCATCCTGATTTTTCCGGAAACATGCGCCAGGACTTCAAGACTGTTTTCAAGCTTTACCTTGAACTGCGCATTTGGAAGCGCTTCCAGAATTACGCCTTCAATCTCTATTGCTTCTTCCTTGGCCAAATTATTCTCTCCTTTGTTCTGTTCTGTTTTTTGCCTCAAGCCTCTTCAGTATTGAGAAAAGTGCGGGTCAGCACTTCTGCTTTTCCCGGCCTGACAACTATCGTATGTTCAAAATGTGCAGCGTGCTTTCCATCCTCTGTCACAGCAACCCATCCACCCCTGCGGCTGACAGCTTTGCGTGAGCGGCCGAGGGCGATCATCGGTTCAATGGCAAGCGTCATGCCTTCACGAAGCGGCACTCCTGTATGCTTCTTTCCATAATTCGGTACAGCCGGATCCTCATGCAATTCACTGCCAATGCCGTGCCCGACCATATTCTCTATCACACTGAACCCGAATGAACGGGCATAATCCTCAATAGCTGATGAGATGTCATGCAGGCGATTACCGGTTACTGCCATGGCAATCCCCCGTTCAAGACACTCCCTGGTAACATCAACAAGCTGCTGTACCTTCTCGTCAATAACACCAAGCACAAATGTTCTTGCGGCATCTCCGTGATAGCCACCCTTATAGGCACCACAGTCAACCGAGACAATATCACCCTCCCTTACGACACGCTTCTGGCTTGGGACTCCGTGAACAACCTCTTCATTGATCGATACACAAAGCGTTGCCGGATAGGGAGTCACATCGGGATCGCCTTTCGGAGCATAATTGAGAAAGCTTGGCACGCCATTATGGTCCCTGATAAACTCCTCCGCCATAGCATCAAGCTGCTTGGTGGTCATGCCCGGCTGTATTTCCTGCTCAAGAAGATCAAGAGCTTTTGCCACAAGGGCTCCGGACTCTCGCATCAACTCAATTTCGCGCTCGCTTTTAATCGTGATCATATCGTATATCCAGGCTTACCTGCCCTGTCGTCCGCGGGTTTTACCCGACTTCATGAAGCCGTCATAATGGCGCATGAGCAGATGGCTTTCAACCTGCTGGAGAGTATCAAGTCCGACACCAACGATGATGAGAAGACTTGTACCGCCGAAAAACTGTGCGAATCCGGGTGTCACGTTACCGAACTTTGTCAGAAAAGTCGGAAGAATAGCGATAATTGCAAGCGATATGGCACCAGGCAGTGTAATACGGGTGAGGATATTATCTATAAACTCAGCCGTGCCTTTTCCGGGCCGTACACCGGGAATGAAACCACCTTGGCGACGCATGGTATCGGCAACCTCCTTGGGGTTGAACGCTATCGCTGTATAAAAATAGGTAAAGAAAACAATCATGGTACCGAACATCAGCGCATACCACCAGGAATCATAGGCAAATACCGTGGCAATTTTCTGCATGACCTCACTGTCAGGAAAGAAAGAGACAAAGGTTCCGGGCAGGAACATAATCGACTGGGCGAAAATGATCGGCATGACTCCGGCGGTATTGATCCTCATGGGTATATACTGGGTACTGCCGCCATAAACCTTGCGCCCGACAACACGCTTTGCATGCTGAACAGGAATGCGCCGGGTTCCGACGGTAAGGACAACGACAAAAGCCACGATGGCGGCCATCATGGCAAGAATGATGATCTCTATAATCCAGTTCTTGCTCCCGAGCGATACCGAACGGAACTCGGCAACAAGCGCTTGTGGAAATCTTGCAAGAATACCGATCATGATAATGAGCGATATGCCGTTACCAATACCGCGTTCAGTAATCTTCTCACCGAGCCACATCACAAAAACCGTTGCTGATGTAAGAAGAATCACCGCCGTTATGGTAAAGAAAACACCGGGATCCGGCACAACAATCTTGCCGAATGATGATGGACTGGAGAGGCTCACACTTACACCCCATGACTGAAGTGCTGCAATCAGAACCGTACCGTATCTTGTCATCTGGCTGATTTTCTGGCGGCCATCCTCTCCCTCTTTCTGCAGTTTCTGAAAATAAGGGGTAACCGCACCAAGCAGCTGAACAATAATCGATGCTGAAATGTAGGGCATGATGCCCAGAGAGAAGATCGATGCCCTTGCGAATGCACCGCCTACAAAGAGATCAAAGAGTCCGAAGAGATCGTTGGAGTGGGCTTGTGATGCGCCTGATACTGCAGACGCATCTACACCGGGAATAGTAATGTGAGATCCAAGCCTGTAAACAAATAACAGAAGAAGCGTATAAAGGATCCTCTGACGAAGTTCAGGGATTTTATTTATGTTGCTTATACTTTCAGTAAGCTTCATAGCGGCCTTTTAACAGATTCAGGGCTTTGTGGATTTTTTGGCTCTCTTGACCAGCTTAGCCTTTGGTTTCAAGAGGGCATCTTCTACCGAAAGATCCCTGACTTTTGATGCCTCTTCAAGGGTACGGAATGCTTTTACCGCTTTACCACCGGCGGCCGTTATTTTTTCCTCTGCACTTTTACTGAAAGCATGTGCAGTGATAGTAACAGCACTGGTCAGTTCCCCATTTCCGAGAACCTTGAAATAATCTGCGTTGCTGGCATGAAGAAGTGCCTTGAGATCAAGGACGGTAATCTCTTTTTCGATGAGTCCGTCTTCAATCCATTTATTGATCTGGGCAATATTGACCGTACTGACCGGCTTTCTGTCTATCGGTGTGAAGCCGAATTTAGGAAGCCTGCGATAGACAGGTACCTGTCCACCCTCCATAATCGGTCTTTTGTAGCCGCTTCTGGCCTGCTGACCCTTGTTACCTTTGCCCGCTGTAGTTCCATTACCTGAACCCTGACCGCGGCCGACACGTTTAGTTGCTTTAACAGCGCCACCTTTTGCTGGACGAAGTGAGCTTAAATCCATGGTTTCAATTCCCGACTTGCTATTAGTAAAATCTTAGACTTCTTCAACCTTCACAAGGTGCTGAACAACCCTGATCTGTCCTCTTGTGCAGGGATTATCCTGCCGGTCTACATGGTAGTTTGGTCTGCCAAGTCCAAGTGCCTTGATGGTAGCCTTCTGCTTTTTGGTACCACCGATAATGCTGCGCACCTGGGTAATCTTTATTTTTTTCTCACTCATGATCACACTCTTTCGTTTAGCTTTCAAAAACCTCTTTCAGGCTCTTTGACCGTCTCTCTCCAACATCATAAGCATCAGATATACTCTGCAAGCCCAGGATTGCTGCTTTAACCACGTTGTGGGGGTTCGATGAACCAAGCGATTTGGTCAGAATATCATGGATACCAGCCATTTCAAGAACAGCTCTAACTGCTCCACCGGCAATAAGACCGGTACCGGGTGTTGCCGGCTTCATAAGTACCTTGGCAGATCCGTACTTGGCAATGATCTGATGAGGAATTGTTCCCTTGACAATCGGCACCTTGATGACATTTTTCTTGCCATCCTCAACACCTTTTGCAATTGCATCCTGAACTTCGTTTGCTTTTCCAAGCCCGTAGCCGACATGTCCCTCTTTATCGCCAACGACAACAATAGCATTGAATCCGAAACGTTTACCGCCCTTCACAACCTTTGCAGTCCTGTTGATATGTACCAGCTTCTCTTTCAGATTTAACTCACCGGGCCTGATACTCTTAGCAGATGTTTTCGCCATTTACCTATCTCTTTGAAAAGTTTTTAAAAGATCAGTCCTGCTTCTCTCGCGCCATCAGCCAATGCCTTGACCCTGCCGTGATAACGAAAACCATTCCTGTCAAATACTACATTTGTTATTCCTGCTGCGAGAGCTTTCTCTCCGATCTGCTTTCCGACTGTGCGGCAGCGATCAGATTTGGAACCCTGCAACCCTTTGTTCTCCTTCGACAAGGTCGAAGCGGCTACCAGGGTTTTGCCGTTCACATCATCAATCAGCTGTGCGTATATCTGGGAAAGGCTACGGTAGACACAAAGTCTCGGCTTTGCCTGTGATCCCTGGACACTGCTTCTGCTTCTGTCCTTGATTTTCTGCCTCCGGGAGGCTTTATCGATTTGACTCATTCTCTTGAACCGTTGTATAATGTTATTGCGTAAATTCCTGAACGCTTCATTCCACCCTTACTTGCCTGCAGCCTTTCCTTCCTTGCGGCGGATCACTTCCCCTTCATACTTGATACCCTTGCCGCGATATGGCTCCGGCTTCCTGAATGAGCGGATCTTGGCAGCAATCTGACCTACAAGAGCTTTATCAATACCACTGATAAGAATGGTTGTCTGATCCGGCACCTCAATTTTGATCTCGTCAGGAGCCTTGAAATAGATCATGTGTGAATAGCCAAGTGTGAGAGCAAGAAGATCGTTCTTCAGTTCCGCACGGTATCCTACACCTGATATTTCAAGCTTCCTCGTAAAGCCTTTGGTCACACCATCGATCATGTTGCTGATCAGCTGGCGATAAAGACCATGCTGTGCCTTGGCCTTCTTGCTCTCATCAATGCGCTGAACTGTAACAATACCGCCATCCTGTGTAACGATAACCTGATCGGTAAGCTGTTGTTCAAGAGCACCTTTTGGTCCTGATACCCTGACGCTTGACTCACTGATCTCTATCTTCGCCTGATTGCTCAGGGGTATTGGCATTTTTCCTATTCTTGACATGGTATTCTAATGCTCTTTGACTTATGAATTAATAGATACGGAACAGGATTTCACCACCAACACCCTGTACACGAGCCTCTTTATCAGTTATAACACCTTTCGATGATGAAAGAATGTAGAGTCCAAGACCGCCAAGATATTTTTTGATATCCTTTCCGTCATAGACACGACGCCCAGGCTTGCTGACCCTCGTAATTTCCTTGATAGCCGGATCACCCTGAGCAGTGTACTTCAGGTCAACACGGATAAAAGGAAACTTTTCAGCGGTAATGACCGTGAAGTTCTTGATGTATCCTTTTTCAAGAAGCAGTTGCGAGATATTCTCTCTAAGCTTCGAATACGGGATATCGGTCGTTTTATTTTTTGCTCTCCCCGCATTTCTGATCCGGGTGATATAATCTGCTACAGAATCCGTTACAGGCATAGCTAACGTTGGTTACTTTCGAAAATGATCAAATACCTTACTTTTTAAAACAGTCCGGGTGATTTACCAGCTTGCTTTTTTAACACCCGGCAGTTTTCCTTCAAGAGCGAACTTGCGGAATATATGCCGGCACAATCCATACTTCTCATATACACCTCTTCCACGGCCGGTAAGCACACAACGGTTGCGAACCCTCGTAGCAGAACTGTCTCTCGGCAGTTTGCGAAGAGCTTCGTAATCACCGGCTTTCAGCAGCTCTTCACGAAGAACAGCATACTTCTCCACAAGCCTTTTCCTTTTTTCGTTCCTTGCTATAACGCTTTTCTTGGCCATCTGATTTCTGAATTATTTAGTTGTTCTTCTTTTTGAATGGCATTCCAAGTTCCGAAAGCAGCACGTAAGCCTCTTCGTCTGAAGCTGCTGAAGTGACAAAGCTGATATCCATTCCGGATATTCTCGGTACTTTATCTATGTCTATTTCCGGAAAAATAATCTGCTCGCGAACACCGATGGTGTAATTGCCACGACCATCAAAACTGGTATCGCTCAGACCGCGGAAATCGCGGATCCTCGGAACCGCAAGACTGACAAAACGGTCGAAGAACTCATACATGGCCTTACGACGAAGGGTAACACGGCATCCGATAGCCTGTCCTTCACGAAGCTTGAAGTTGGATATTGCTTTTCTCGATTTACGTACCTGCGGTTTCTGTCCGGTAATCTGGGCAAGCTCCTGAATGGCGATTTCGAGCAGCTTTGGCTCGGAAGCAGCTTCACCAACACCGATGTTGATTGAGATTTTTTTTAGCCTCGGCACTCTCATTACATTCTTGTACTCAAAGCGCTCGATAAGCTTTGGTGTCACTTTTTCCTTATAGAAGGTCTCAAGCCTTGCTAATGAAGAACCTGCCGGTGTCGTCTCTTTGTTCTGGGCCATCGTATTCTTTATCTGTTTACCAGGATGGTCTTGGTCATCCTGTCTTTAGTGGAAAACTTAACTTTTCTTCACGTTGGAAGCATGAATAGGAAACTCGCGTTCGATAATTGCACCCTGCGGGTTTGACTGGGTCGGACGCGTATGGCGCTTGCGGATATTTACCCCTTCAACAATCACACGGGTTTTCAACGGGTAAACTTTCAGAATCTTTCCGCTCTTTCCTTTATCGTTGCCGCTGATAACGACGACTGTGTCGTTCTTTCTTACATGCAGCTTAACCTTTTTAATCCCTGTTTTCATTTTTCACTTATATGATTGTATTCATAAAATCCTGAGCGGGAGACGAGACTCGAACTCGCGACCAACAGCTTGGAAGGCTGTGACTCTACCAACTGAGTTACTCCCGCCTGTGACACATCAGAGAACCTCTGGTGCCAGCGAAACGATCTTCATATACTTTCTGTCGCGAAGCTCTCTTGCAACCGGTCCGAAAATACGGGTACCTCTTGGCTCGCCCTGCGCATTGAGAAGAACAACAGCATTTTCGTCAAAACGGATATACGATCCATCTTTTCTTCTCTGTTCCTTGACGCAGCGTACGACAACAGCCTTGCAGACATCCTTCTTTTTAACTACACCACCAGGTACAGCTGCTTTGACCGATACGATAATCTGATCACCCAATGAGGCATATCGCCTCCCGGTTCCGCCGAAAACATGAATGCAACGAACCTTCTTGGCTCCGCTGTTATCGGCAACAACCAGATTTGTTTCTTTCTGGATCATCCTGTTTCAAACTTTGTTAAATGTATAAAAATCGACTCTTACCTGGCTTTTTCGATAATCTCAACCAAACGGCAGCTCTTTCTCTTGCTGAGCGGACGGCACTCGACAACCTTTACAAGATCACCGATTCCAGCTTCATTCTTCTCATCATGAGCCATAAGTCTGGTGGTTTTCTTGAAATATTTCTTGTAAACCGGATGCTGAACCCTGCGCTCGACAACAACGACAATAGCCTTGTCCATCTTGTCACTGACAACCTTGCCTAACCAGCTCTTTTTTCTTCCCCTTACCGCAGCATTCTGTTCCATAGATGCACTGCCTGTTTTATTTTCTTCCATGTAAGTAAACAGTTTTTTGGTTTGCCTTGCCCTCAACCCTTGACCGCTTCAGCGGTTGCGAGTTGATGAAGCCGGGTTTTCATGCGCGCAATATCCCGCTTGGAATTGCGGAAAACCATCGGATTCTGCGGCTGCTCAATAACCTTATAAAAATTGATATCAGCGACCCGGTCTTCAAGCTCTTTGATCCGGTCGACCAGCTCCTGCTTGCCTAATGCCGCAATTTCATACTTTTTCATAATATGTAACCCTCTTGTCGAATTAGTTGCTCGGTTAATCTTCGTAATCAGGACGGACAATGAACTTCGTCTTGATCGGCAATTTCTGTGCTGCAAGTCTGAAAGCCTCGGTTGCTACCTCTCTTGGTACACCATCAGCTTCAAACATGATTCTGCCTGGCTTGACAACCGCTACCCAGAACTCGGGCGAACCTTTACCGGAACCCATTCGGGTTTCAGCTGCTTTCTTGGTTACCGGTTTATCCGGGAAAATTCTGATCCAGATTTTACCATCCCTCTTCATGAATCTGGTCATTGCCACACGTGCAGCTTCAATCTGACGGCTGGTAATCCATGCTGACTCAATAGCCTTTAAACCGAAAGAACCGAAAGTTACCAATGTTCCTCTGCCGGAATTGCCCTTCATCCGGCCTCTCATTGTCTTTCTATATTTGACTCTCTTTGGCATTAACATACCGGCGACTCCATTCGTTTTCTGATTTGTTGGTACTTGTAATTATGCTCGCTTGGTGCGACGACGGCGCTTGCTGTTGCGGCCATCACGATTTCTTGCACCGGCATCATTGCGTCTCTCCTTGATTCTCTTCAGCTCATCCTCTTCAATAGCATCAATACGCTGAACAAGTACCTCACCTTTGTAAACCCAGACCTTTATACCGATAGTACCGGCAATGGTATGTGCAGTGACACTTGCATAATCAACATTGGCACGAATAGTATGGAGCGGAATCTTGCCTTCCTTGTACTGCTCTGCACGGGCAATTTCAGCACCGCCAAGACGGCCTGCACAACGGATTCTGACTCCTTCAGCTCCGGAACGCATAGCCTGCTGTATAGCCTGTTTCATCGCCCTTCTGAAAGAGACACGGTTTTCAAGCTGATAGGCAATGTTGTCGCCGATAAGCTGTGCCTCGATCTCCGGCTTGACGACTTCAACAACATCAATTTTCACCTCTTTACCGGTGATACGGCTAAGTTCCTGTGAAAGATTATTGATCTCTTCGCCTTTTCTTCCAACCACTGCACCCGGACGGGCTGCATAGATATTGATCTTGACATGCTTTGTCGTTCTCTCTATAACGATACGGGCAATACCTGCTCTCTCTCTTTTCAGTCTTGCAATAACATAGTTACGGATAACATGATCCTGTTTGATCTTTTCAGATATAACAGGGCTGTCATCATACCAGCGTGAGGTCCAGTCCCTTATAATTCCAAGCCTGAATCCAGTAGGATTAACTTTCTGACCCAATGCGCTCTCCTTATTTTATTTAGTTACTGGATTTTTAACCTTATCAATGACAATCGTCAGATGATTCGATCTTTTGCGAATCCTGTATGCCCGGCCCATAGGAGCAGGAAGCATTCTTTTCAGTGTCGTTCCCTGATCAACAAATATAGCCTTGACGAATAGCTCCTGATCACTGACCCGCTCATCGGGATTCAGCTGCGCGTAATTGGCAACGGCTGATTTGAGCGTCTGCATGAGATTGCGTGACGCCGACTTTGTTGAGTTGAGCAGTATAGCCTTTGCCAGATCGACCTGCTTTCCACGAACGAGGCCAGCCACAAGACGCATCTTTCTTGGCGATGTTGGCGTGTGCCGTAAAATTGCTTTAGCTTCCATTATAATCTTTACCCTTTCGCGTTATTCAATTTATTTTTTCCTTGGAGCCGAGCCGCCTTTTTCAGCCTTACCGCCACCCGCATGGCCGCGAAACGTTCTTGTCGGGGAAAACTCTCCAAGCTTATGACCTACCATATTATCACCAACGTAGACCGGGACATGACTTTTGCCGTTGTGTACAGCAATCGTGTGACCTACAAAATCAGGCGAAATCATTGTACTTCTGGACCAGGTTTTGACAACCTTTTTTTCTCCCTTGCTGTTCATGTCAAGGATCCGTTTTTCCAGTTTTATATCAATGAACGGTCCCTTTTTAAGTGATCTTGGCATAGTTCCTCTGCTTGTTGTTATTAACCCCTATAGTTATTTGGCGTTTCTGCCGCGTACAATCAATTTCTGTGAAGCCTTCTTCTTGTTTCTGGTCTTGAGACCCTTGGCAAGCTGACCCCATGGTGACTTCGGATGCTTGCGTCCACCACCCGACTTCGACTTTCCTTCACCACCACCCATCGGATGATCGACCGGGTTCATAGCCATACCTCTGGTCTGCGGGCGAATTCCAAGCCAGCGGCTTCTTCCTGCCTTGCCGAGAACAATGTTCTCATGATCGGCATTTCCAAGCACACCAATGGTTGCACGACACTCAACCCTGAGCTTGCGGATTTCACCGGAAGGAAGCTTCAGTGTGACATAATCGCCTTCACGGGCTGCAAGTACGGCAAATCCACCTGCCGAGCGAACAATCTGACCGCCCTTTCCAGCCTTCATCTCAATATTATGAATATCCGTACCAAGCGGGATGTTTTTCAGCGGCATGGTGTTTCCGGTCTTGATTTCGACCTTCTCTCCGCTCTCCACCTTGTCACCGACATTCAAACCTTTCGGGGCGAGAATATAACGCTTTTCTCCATCAATGTAATGCAATAATGCAATTCTTGATGAACGATTCGGATCATACTCAATAGCAGCAACGGTTGCAGGCACGCCATCCTTGTTGCGTTTGAAATCGATAATCCTGTAATGGCGTTTATGTCCGCCGCCTCTATGCCTTGAGGTCTTGCGTCCCGCAGCATTACGTCCACCGGATTTCTTTAAGGGCACAAGCAGGCTTTTTTCAGGCGTGCTTTTTGTGATTTCATCGAATGCAGGGTATGACATAAACCTTGACCCTGGCGTGACCGGCGCTAATTTCCTTATAGCCATTTGAATGTATGATCTATCCTTTTATTGATTTCTATCCTTCGCTCTTCTGGGCTGTACCAGAGTAATAATCGATCGACTGTCCCTTGGCAAGGGTAATGATTGCCTTCTTCCAGTCACTCTTCTTGCCGGAAACCACGCCTTTGCGCGTATTCTGACGACGTGACTTGCCAAGGCAGTATACCGTGCGAACTGATTTAACGTCTACTCCAAACTTCTGTTCTACCGCAATTTTGATATCTGTTTTATCTGCATCCGGCTTGACAACAAATACATACTGTCCTTTCTTCTCGGTCAATCCAGTACTTTTTTCAGTCAACCACGGACGCAACAACGGGTTTTTCATCTCTTTAACTCCTTTTTCTGGAAACTGCAGGTTACCCTAAAGTGTCTTCTATTGTTTTCAACGCGGCCTTCTGAACCAGTACGGTCTGACTGTGCAGTATATCGTACGTTGAAGCCTTGTCGGCTGTCATGATATTAAGTACCTCTATATTTCTGCCGGAGCGAGCGATAATCATATCGTATTCCGGAGTCAAGAGCAGTGTTTTTTTCTCGGCAAGTCCGAGATTCTTCAGTATCTGTGCAAACGGCTTTGTTTTGATGTGGTCGAATTTGAAATCTTCAACGACAACAATCTTTCCGTCTTTTGCCTTGGCGCTCAATGCAGAACGACGTGCAAGAAGCTTTACCTTCTTGTTGACCTTCTGATCGTATCCATGGGGGGTTG
Organism: Chlorobium sp. KB01; assembly: GCF_001975465.1. Classification (NCBI taxonomy): domain Bacteria; kingdom Pseudomonadati; phylum Chlorobiota; class Chlorobiia; order Chlorobiales; family Chlorobiaceae; genus Chlorobium; species Chlorobium sp. KB01. The sequence continues at coordinate 85,152 of NZ_MPJE01000115.1, read as the reverse complement.
GTCCAAAGATGGTACCGCCGCCGCTGTTGAGTGGCGAACGGGAAGAACCCTGACGAGCATTACCGGTACCTTTCTGACGTAACGGCTTTCTGCCGCCACCCCGTACTTCAGCCCGGGTTTTCGACTTGTGCGTTCCCTGCCTCCTGTTTGCAAGAATCGCCTTGACATCGAGATAGATCGCATGTTCAGATACTTCAGCGCCGAATATATCGTCACGGAGCGTTACCACTTCCCCGGTTTCAGTGCCGCCGGTATTTAAGACTTTAAGTTCCATAGCTACGAGCATTCAGCATTTACTTTTTTATAGAAACAATCTTGACATAGGAGTTTCTTGGTCCGGGAACAGATCCCTTGATGACGATAAGATTGGACTCCGGCAGAATCTTGACAATTTCAAGATTCTTGACGGTAATATTATCCGATCCCATTCGTCCGGCCATTCTGGTACCCTTGAAAACCCTTGATGGATCAGATGAACCACCAACAGAACCCGGTGCTCTGAGCCTGTCTGACTGACCATGGGTTCTGGAACCGCCGCCAAAGTTATAGCGCTTGACAACGCCGGCAAATCCTTTGCCTTTTGAAACACCGAGAACATTGACCTTCTCGCCTTCCGTAAAGGAATCAACACTGACAGGGCTGCCCAGTTCAAGCTCCTGATTGAGTTCGGTAAAATCAAACTCGGTAAGCTTGAAACCAGGGGTTACACCTGCTTTTTTGTAGTGACCCTGCAAAGGCTTGTTGATCTTTTTCTCACTTCTTTCACCGATACCAACCTGATAAGCATCATAGCCATCTGTATCAACACGCTTAACCTGCGTCACAAAGCATGGACCTGCCTCAATAATCGTGCAGGATACAGCTTCGCGTTTATCATTGAATAAACGGGTCATGCCGATTTTCTTTCCAAGAATCGCACCCATATAATTAGCTTTTCTAATTCTTTAAGACTTAATTTCAACATCAACGCCGCTTGGAAGCTCAAGCTTCATCAGCATATCAATGGTTCTGGATGTCGGATTTATAATTTCAATCAGCCTCTTGTGGGAGGAGAATGAAAACTGCTCACGCGACTTCTTGTCAACATGTGGCGACCGGTTTACGGTATACACGTGCGATTTTGTGGGCAGCGGTATTGGACCAAAGATGATAGCATCTGTCTGCTTTACCACATCAATAATCCTTAAAGCCCACTTGTCAACCAGACTATGGTCGTAAGATTTGAGCTTGATCCTTATCTTTTGCTGTACAGCCACTTGTCAACCCTGTTTCTATGTTATCAATAAAAAGGGACGGGATTTTCGGCCCCGTCCCGGGACGCCATACAATCTGTTTACTCGATAATCTTTGTTACGGAACCTGCACCAACGGTACGGCCACCCTCACGGATAGCGAAACGCAGTGCTTCATCCATAGCAATAGGCGCAAGAAGTTCAACCTCAACGGAAAGGTTATCACCAGGCATAACCATCTCGACACCTTCAGGAAGCGTAACCGAACCGGTAACGTCTGTGGTACGGAAGTAGAACTGGGGACGGTATCCGTTGAAGAACGGTGTGTGACGTCCACCCTCTTCTTTTCTCAGAATGTAAACCTCAGCCTTGAACTTGGTGTGCGGCTTGATGGTTCCGGGTTTGGCGATAACCATACCACGCTCGAGCTCAGTCTTGTCAACACCGCGAAGAAGAAGACCTGCGTTATCACCTGCCTGACCTTCATCAAGAAGCTTCTGGAACATTTCGATTCCGGTAACAACTGATTTACGGGTAGGCTTGATTCCAACGATCTCAACCTCTTCGTTGATCTTGATGCGGCCTCTCTCGATCCTTCCGGTACCGACAGTACCACGTCCGGAGATAGAGAATACATCCTCAACCGGCATAAGGAAAGGTTTGTCAACGTCGCGGACAGGCTCAGGAATGAACTCGTCAACCGCGTCCATCAGTTCCATTATCGATTTTTCGGCTTCAGGATCACCATCAAGTGCCTTGAGAGCGGAACCTTTGATGATCGGAATATCATCGCCGGGGAAGTTATACTCGGTAAGAAGCTCTCTGAGCTCAAGCTCGACAAGCTCGATAAGTTCAGGATCTGCGATGTCAACCTTGTTCAGGAATACAACAAGCGCAGGAACGTTTACCTGACGGGCAAGCAGAATGTGCTCGCGGGTCTGAGGCATAGGACCATCGGTACCGGCTACAACAAGAATTGCGCCGTCCATCTGGGCAGCACCGGTGATCATGTTTTTAATGTAGTCAGCGTGACCGGGACAGTCGATGTGCGCATAGTGACGCTTTTTCGTCTGGTACTCAACGTGTGCAGTTGAGATGGTGATACCACGCTCTCTCTCTTCAGGAGCCTTGTCAATGCTGCCGAAATCGCGCTGCAGTGCAAGACCCTGCTTTGCAAGAACCGAAGTAATTGCTGCAGTCAAGGTTGTTTTGCCATGGTCAACGTGACCAATGGTTCCGATATTGACATGAGGTTTATCCCTTTTGTAGGACTCTTTTGCCATAACTTATCTCCGTGTCGGTTATCTGTTATTGTTTTGTAATAGTTAAAACTGCTTACAGGCAGTGCCTGCTTATTCCGAATCCTTGCTTACCCGCTTCTCCTGCAAAGCCTCCGCTATATTGCGCGGCACTTCCCGATAACAGTCAAATTCCATTGAGTAGTTTGCCCGTCCCTGACTCATTGAACGAAGATCGGTTGAGTAACCGAACATCGCTGAAAGAGGCACCTTGGAGTTGACAAACTGTGCTCCGGCTCTCTGACCCATACCTTCAATATGACCACGGCGGCTTGACAAGTCACCCATCACATCACCGAGATACTCTTCAGGGGTAACAACCTCAACCTTCATGATCGGCTCAAGCAGAACCGGATCAGCTTTTTTGGCTGCGCCCTTGAATCCGATGGAACCGGCAATCTTGAATGCCATTTCCGAAGAGTCAACCTCGTGATATTTTCCATCAAGAAGGGTAACCTTGATATCCTGCATCGCAAACCCGGCAACAACACCGCTCTTCATAGCCTGCTGTACACCGGCATTAACCGCAGGAATATACTCCCTCGGAATAACTCCGCCCTTGATCGCATCGACAAATTCATATCCCTTGCCCTCTTCAAGCGGTTCAACCCGGAGTACGACCAGACCGAATTGACCTTTACCACCGGACTGGCGGACAAATTTTCCTTCAAATTCAACAGACTTTCTGATGGTTTCACGGTAGGCAACCTGCGGCTGACCGACATTGGCCTCTACCTTGAACTCACGCTTGAGCCTGTCAACCAGAATCTCAAGGTGAAGCTCACCCATACCTGCGATAAGGGTCTGCCCTGTTTCATCATCAGTCTTGACCTTGAAGGTCGGATCCTCTTCAGCAAGCTTTGCAAGTGACATGCCAAGCTTGTCATTATCAGCTTTTGTTTTAGGCTCGATAGCAATCTCGATAACCGGCTCAGGGAAAACCATTTTCTCAAGAACCACCGGATTGTTTTCATCGCAGATCGTATCACCGGTTCTGACATCCTTCAAACCGACAGCCGCAGCGATATCGCCAGAGTAAACACAATCAATATCCTCTCTCTTGTTTGAGTGCATCTGAAGGATACGACCAATGCGCTCCTTCTTGCCTGTCATGGTGTTCAGTACATAACTGCCCGCCTTAAGAACACCGGAGTAAACACGGAAAAAGGTAAGCTTTCCAACGAACGGATCAGTAGCAATCTTGAAGGCAAGACCGGCAAACGGCTCTTCGTCCTTAGGCTCTCTGGTTACAGGCTCCTCGGTACGCGGATGGTGACCCTCGACAGCTCCGACATCAACCGGAGATGCAAGATACTCGACTACAGCGTCAAGCATAAACTGAACACCCTTGTTCTTGAATGATGAACCGCAAAGTACCGGAATAATAGTAACCTTGAGGGTTGCCTGACGAAGCACGTTGCGAACTTCCTGCTCCGTAATCTCCTCTCCGTTCAGATACTTCTCAAGGAGCGTATCGTCAACCTCGGAAACCGCCTCAAGCATATTGATGCGCCATGTCCTTGCTTCATTCTGCAGGTCATGGGGAATTTCAACCTCATTGTAGGTACTGCCGTCTTCCTTGTCATAGATAATACCCTTCATCCTGATCAGATCGACAAAACCGGCGAATATCTCGCCTTCGCCGATAGGAATCTGAAGCGGAACAGGGTTTGCTCCAAGCCTCTCCCTGATCGCCTTGACGGTATCAAAGAAGTCAGCACCGGTACGGTCCATCTTGTTGACATAGGCAATTCTCGGAACACCGTACTTGTTCGCCTGGCGCCAGACCGTCTCGGACTGTGGCTCAACACCGCCGACCGCACAGAAAAGCGCAACCGCGCCATCAAGCACACGCAGGGAACGCTCAACCTCAACCGTGAAGTCAACGTGACCCGGAGTATCTATAATATTGATTCTGTGATTTACGCCGGAATAGTTACCGAACTTCGGTACCCAGAAACAGGTTGTTGCAGCGGAGGTAATGGTGATACCACGCTCCTTCTCCTGCTCCATCCAGTCCATCGTTGCACCACCATCATGCACTTCACCCATTCTGTGCAGACGACCGGTATAGTAGAGTATCCTCTCTGTCGTCGTTGTCTTTCCAGCATCAATGTGAGCCATGATGCCGATATTGCGAACTTTATCTAAATCAACCAGCCTTGCCATAACAAATTATTAGCCTTTTATTCAACACTTTCAAAAAACATCCTAGAACCTGAAATGCGCAAACGCCTTGTTTGCATCAGCCATACGATGAACCTCATCACGCTTTTTCACCGATGCACCCTGCTCGTTGGCAGCATCCATCAACTCGGCAGCAAGTTTCTCAGCCATGGATTTACCTCCACGCTTTGCCGCATAGAGCTTCAGCCAGCGGAACGCAAGCGCACCTCTCCGGGAAGCCTTGACCTCCATCGGAATCTGATAAGTCGCACCGCCAACCCTCTTGCTGCGAACCTCAACGACCGGAGCAATGTGAGACATCGCCTTGCGATAAACCTCCAGAGGATCCTCGCCACTCATCTTCTCGGCAATGATACCAAACGCATCATAAACAATCTTCGTAGCGACAGCCTTTTTGCCATCAAGCATTACCGCATTGATGAAACGGGCAACACTCTCATCGCCGTAGCGAAAATCGACACCGACTCTTTTATAGCCACCTTTTTTTGACATGCTCTTCTCTGAATTTATGATTCGACTTATCTGCCTTTACCCTTGACAGGAGCGGCTGCACCAGCCTTGGGCTGTTTGGCTCCATACTTCGACCGACTCTGCTTGCGATCAGCAACACCGGACGTATCCAGCGAACCACGCACGATATGATAACGTACACCAGGAAGATCCTTCACCCTGCCGCCACGAATCAAAACAATTGAATGCTCCTGCAGGTTATGACCTTCACCAGGAATATAGGCTGTAACCTCAATCTTGTTGGACAACCTGACACGCGCAACCTTGCGCAGTGCAGAGTTAGGCTTTTTAGGAGTAGTCGTGTAAACACGCGTACATACACCACGCTTCTGCGGGCATTTCTCAAGCGCCGGTGACGCTGTTTTTGACGCTTTTACACTTCTTCCGAGCCTGATGAGCTGCTGAATCGTCGGCATACTAAAACTCTCTTTCTATTTAAAAACCTATGATTACGAAAAACGCAATACACTAAAAATCCATAAGGACAGACAATGTAAGCGAATTATGAAAAAAAACAAAACCTAATTCAACATTTTTCAACTCATGAAATAATAATCAACACGGCCTTATCTCCACTCGCTTCAAACAGCAAAAATGCCCGTATTTACAGCGCTTTCTGCCATCTTCGGGGTGGTTCGTAAACGTAGCCGATGCAAAGGAAACAGATCAAAGGAATTGGTCAAAAGGGGGGAAATCATCAAGAGAAATGAACTACAGAATAATGATCTTTTTAAGCATTACATGAAGATATTTTGCATTCATCTTTACGGCTATCGTATTATAAATTTCATATAACGGTAATGATATTTTACAAATGATAGTTATTATGTAAATATTAATTATCGTTATGAAAAACAGAGAGTCGCCACCATATCCTGCATCACAAAAAGAGCTGATCGCTCTCGGAGCACGCCTCAGGGATGCACGGCTCCGTCGCCGACTCTCCATGGAGGCAGTCTGCCTCAAGGTTGACATGTCGCGACCAACGCTTTATAAAATCGAGAATGGCGACCCTTCGGTTGCTATAGGCTACTATGTTGAGGTGCTTCGTCTGCTCGGACTGCTCGAAGATGTGTCGTTAATAGCCAAAGAGGATGCTCCCGGCCGCCTCCTGCAGGATGAATCGCTTCCCCGGCGAAGAAGGGCTCCGCGCAATAAGCTACAGAGAGGAGAAAGCGATTGACCTGCCAAGCGCAACCGATTCGCAGTTGCAATTATTGTACCTATGTTGTACGTTAGAATATGAGTAAAGACCAAAAGCTGATATTAAGGCTTCTTTCAAGGCCTAAAAACTTTACATATAATGAATTATGTAGAGTTCTGAACTCATTTGGTTACGAAGAGAGTCAAAAAGGAAAAACATCTGGATCAAGAGTGGCATTTATTGATAAAAGTACCCGGCATATTATCCGTTTACATAAACCACATCCGGGTAATGAGTTAAAACAATATCAAATTGAACTGGTCATTGAGGAACTGAAATCAAGGGGGCTTGTATGAAAGACGTTCTGCTCTATAAAGGCTATATAGGATCGGTGCACTTCAATGCAGATGACGAGGTGTTTTTTGGCAAGATCGAGGGGATCGAAGATCTTGTTTCATTTGAAGGCAATAGTGTGATTGAACTGAAAAAGGCATTTCATGAGGCCGTAAACGATTACATAGAGCTATGTAAAGAAATCGGTAAGAAAACTGATAAATCTTACAAAGGAAGTTTCAATGTCCGAATAGCTCCTGACTTGCACAAAAAAGCAAAAAGACTTGCTCTAATGAAGGGAATCTCTTTAAATCAGTTCATTCAAAAAGCGGTTGAAGAAGAAGTAATTCGTGAACACAGTAATGTATAAATCATCCCCTCAGTTCGACATCTCCCCGCCCTTCTGCTGAAAACGCCCGATGAACACTCCCCCGGCAACCATCAGCAGCGCAACGCCAAACGCACCGAGCGAGATGCGCCGGGCGGTTTCAAACAAGCTTCGATCATAATAAAAAAGAACCTCCCTGCTTCCGGCAGGAACCCTGACTCCTCGCAAGAGCCCGTTAACCTTGACCAAAGTAGCTGGCTTGCCGTCCACCGTCACCTTCCAGCAAAGAGGATAGTAGATCTCGCTCACCACGAGAAAAGCATCAGCGGGGGCCGAAACCTTCAGGCGCATCGATTCGGATCCCCGCTTCATCGACAGTACTGTTGCCGCAGCAAAGGTTCTGGTTCCGCTCCAGAGTGATCCATCGACAAAAGCCTCACCCTGAGGAGCCGCGTCATCAAGCAGGCGCAGAAAGAGCTCGTCGCTATCCCGCACACCGGTAACCCGCTCTGCAAACCGGACCCGTGGAAGTGTTGACTGCAACCGATAGACCGTGACCGGGACCGGGCCGCCCGCCAGTTGCAGGGTGCCGGTTTTCACCGGCTCAAGGGCCGGGTGGCTGAGCGGGACAGGAGTGATAATGTAGCCGACGTTAAGCATCCTGAGAACGTTGATACTCGCGAGATTCCCGGTTTTTGCAAGAAACTCCTCGTAAATTTTAAGTTTGGCGGGGTGGTAGCCGCCGACTGACTCGATACCGGAAAGGGCAAACTTGTTCTCGGTGAAGAGCGGCCCGGCAGGGTAGATTCTGAAATCACCTTTCTGTGCTGCCAGGTATCGGGTGATGTCGTCAGGCTGAAAGGCCGGCGCCACCATGCGGCTCTCCGCAAAGACCGGCGAGCGCAGGGAGCTGTCAGATGGATAGATAATCTGTATGTCAATCCAGAGCAGATCAAGCAGCGCCAGAAGAAAGATGAGCAACCCCGTCATTTTGTGGGAGAGCTTCCCCTTGATGCCGAGCCAGAGCACACCCGTAAAGAGCAGAAGCGTAAGCAAAGCGATCAGGAGGCTTCCTTTCAGATGCTCCCAGCGCACCTTGTTGATCATAAAGGAGAGATCAAAACTCTCGACCGAAGGATCAGGAAAGAGTGAGCGGAAAAAACTCTCCATCGGCGACTGAAGTGCAAGCAAGAGCAGCAGAAAAAACGCCATGAGAAGCGCTCCGATCCGGATCGGTTTCAGCAGCCGTTCAGTTGAGCGCTGCAACAGGTCGTTCACTCCTATGGCTGCAAGAGAGGCGATGATCAGGTAGAGCATGATGAGCGCCATGGAGGGCACCCTGAAACGGCTGAAAAGCGGCGCAAAATGGTAGAAAAGATCAAACACCGGGCTGAAATACCTGCCGAAGGAGAGCAGCAGGGCAAGCAGTGCACCAGCACTGAAAAACCATATCATCGCATCTTTTCGCCTACGGTATGCGCCAGCAACCGCAAGCAGCAGAACTATAATCCCGGCATAATTGGGAAAATCGGTGAACGGCATAAAGCCCCAGTAGGTCACACCACCGAATCCGAAAAAACCCGGCACGAGAAAAGTCAGCAGCTCCAGAGGGTGCATTGACCAGAGGGTGGCATACTCCCACGACGAAGCCCCTCCCGCTGCGGCCATCCCTCTCACTGAATACGGAGCATACTCCGAGGCCGGCAGATAAATTGAGGCCGACATGGCAACCCCGCACCCGAGCGCTGCAATCAATAATAATATTCTGTAGGGGCCGCCCTTGTGGCTGCCCTCACTTTTACATGAATCCCGATCGAACACAAACAGCACAATGGCAAGCAGCAGGGCAAGCATCCATGAGTAGTAAGCAATCTGGACGTGTGAGCGCTGCAGCTGAAATCCGGCAATGATCGCCAGAACCCCTGCATCAACAAGTCCACCGCGCTGTATGAGCCGCATAACAGCCCAGAGCATCCATGGCATCCAGGCCGCCGTCATGAGCTGACTGCCATGACCGTGCACCAGCATGGCCGTCATATAGGGATTCAGCATGAAGAGTGCCCCGCCCAGCGGTGCAGCAGGAGTAGTCAAACCATACTGGCGGAGAAAAAGAAACACTCCCACTCCCGCAAAGGCAAGATGAAGAAGCTGGAGGATAATACCATCGGTATGGAAAAGGCTGAAAACCATGTTGGGAAAATAGAGCCCGCTGATATAGCTGAATGCTTCAACGGTCGGCATGCCTGAAAAGAGCCAGGGCTGCCAGAGCGGGTAGATTCCTGTTTCGCCCTGTAATTTGTCAAGCGCCAGGGTCGAGACGTGGGGAATAAGCGAGTCCGGCGCAACAAGCGTGCTGGACTGAAAAACAAGCGGAAAGAAGAGCAGGATCAGAAGAAGGGTATAGATCCCGAAAACCGTGAGCAACGAGAGAATCTTTTTTTTCACTGCGTTATCGCTTTGGCTTTTTGTCAAGAAAGGGCATAAATTTTAAAATAATCGTCCGCTCATCCTCTTCCAACTTCAGAAGCAGCATCGCTGCTGCATAACTGCCGGTGCAAAGAGCTGCTCCCGCTCCTAACCCGATGAACGGAGGGAGTGCGATCAACGAGGGCCTTGCAGCAAAGAGCAGCAGTGCGGAAAGCAGGGCGGAAACAACGGGCTTCCAGAGCTCTTTTCCGAATGGATGAATTTTCAGAAAGTGATGAACCTCCATGAGCCGGAATGCGGAGATCAGCAAGAAGACTATCAGGGTTGCAAGAGCCGCGCCATTGATGCCCATCAAGGGTATCAACAGATAGTTCAGACTAACCTGCAAAACGAACGCGCCAAGAGCATTGAGCAGGCTGAGCCGGGAATACCCCGACATGGCGAGCACCGTTGAAGAGAGACCGAAAGAGACCTGCAGGAACGAAGCAACCGTCAAAAGCAGCAGAACCGTGCTGCCTGGAGCGAAGCGGGGTCCGAACAGCTCAAGCACCGGACCGGGAAGCAGAGTGAAAAGCAGTACCGGAGGGATCACCACAGCGATAATCCAGCGCGTCACCATCCTGTAGATCCGCTCTATCTCCACACGCTCTCTTCCGGCGTGCAGCTCGGCAATCATCGGTGCGGCAATTCCTGAAAAAGCAAGCAGCACCGCTCTGATGAGACCTGCGGTTCTGGCGGCAGGATGATAGATTCCGACCGTTGCCGTGTCGGTAAACATGCCAAGCATAACAACATCAAGCCAGTGCGTCATCATGCTTAACAGCGAAACCCCCATAAACGGCAGCGCATAGGCAAGCATGGGGCGATCACTTCGGGCACGAAGAATATCCGGGGTAACAACACCGGCGACTCTTTCGAGCGTTGGCCGGATCCAGAAAAAGGCGCCTGCGGAAGCAAGCACAAAGGGAAAGAGCAGCGCTTCATCATGGCCCGCTGTAAAGCGGAAGAGAAAAGTCAACAGCAGCAGGAGCAGCGGGGCAACAATCTGGGTTGCAATAATTTTCGGCTGCAGCTTCTGGAATCCCTGAGTGGCATGGCCGTAAAGCTGTGTTGCGGCATTGAAGGGGATGGCTGCCGCATAGCAGCAGATAACGAGCCGGAGTAGCCTGCTGCCGATAAAAAGTGAAGCAATCGCCCCTGAAAAAAGCACAAGGAGGAGTGCAACGGCAATGGAAAGCACAAGACTTGTTTTCAGGGCAGAAGCGATAACAGCCTTCTGTCGCAAAGGATCACGCTGATAGAGATTGACAAAACGCAGGAGAGCCGAATCAAGACCGGCAACGGCAAGCACTTCTGCTATCTGGATAACGGCAATGGCAATCGCATAGGTACCAAGAGCCTCGGCACCGAGTGCTCTGGCAACAAGCAGATTGAAGGCGAACCTTGATGCCTGGCCGAAAAGAAATCCTCCAAAAGAGAGTCCTGCCTGGCCGGCTATGACCCTGTTTCGTCTCAAGAGTTCAGCTCCCGATACCGCTTCAGCAACTCCTGCTCCATGGTTGCTGCAATTGCATCCCAGCTGTGCCTACGGGCAAAGGACTGCCGCGCCTCACGCCGCCGGTCAGCCAGCGCTTCCGGCACCATACGGACAAACGCATCCCTGGTATCGGCAACATACACCACCTCCCGCGCTTGATCAACAGCACTGCAGTAGTTCATTGAAAGCACAGGCACGCCCGCTGCGGTATACTCATAAAGCTTGTTGGGATGGGAGACCTCCTTGAGCCGGTTACTCAGCAGCGGCATCAAGGCAAGATCAAAATGCTGTACCCTTGCCGGCAGCTCACCGTAATCAATGCGACCGAAATAGTGTACATTGGAAAGGGTGTTGAGCTGCTCCTGCCTCTTCCACCAGTTCTGCTCATAGGCAGGACCAAGCAGCACCAGAGAGTACTCCGGCCATGCTTTCGCCGTCTCCTCAACAAGGGTGGTATCAAGCCAGTCCATCGCCCCGGCATAACCGAGAATTGGCCTCTTGAGCCCGCCAAGTTCTGAGGGTGCGCTGCCTCGCGGGTCGGCGAAATGGCTGAACTCGACCCCGTTTCCAAGCTCAACAGTGCGCACGCCGGATGGAACCGCCAACCGGGCAGTCAGCTCCGGTGAGACGCTAAAGAGCAGATCTATCCGCGAAAGCCAGGCATCAAGATATCCCTTCAGCCAGGAAGGGGTAGCCGGAAAGGCCAGATGATCATCATTGGCGTCATAAAAACGGAACCGGCAGGAGAGACGTGAGGCAACCCTTCCCCAGTAGATATTGGAGAGCCCGATAATGCGGTCTGATGAGGCAAAACCAAGCATCACGACCCAGAAGAGCATAAGCAGAATACCCGGCAGAGAGAGCAGATTACGCAGCAGCGGATGGTCAAGGAGTCGCCCGATCCGGAACGGAACCGTTTTCAGAAAAGGAACCGTGACAACCCATACCCGCCCTCTTCTTACCGGCAGCCAGTGATGGCTGCGCCCGAGCGCAAACGGCTCAATAAAGAGAATCCGCCACCGCTCCGAAAAGCGCCCGAGTAAACGCTGCTTTCGGGTCGAAAGAAAGTCCCACTGTATTTCGGAAAACCAGACAAGCCTGAGGGAAGCGTCAGCGGTGTTCCTCTGAAACGGAAAGTTCATAAATCTGCACCTTTTCATACCATGCCCGCAAGAGCGGCTTTAGACCTGTAAGATAAAACAACGGGTGACGGATACGAAACTGGCCGCTCCGTTCCACCCGGAACCCGGCACGCCTGAAAAGCGAGAGCGCCTCGTCTCGACTCATCTCGTGAAAATGGTCGGCGCTTTTCAGTGATGCCGGCTTTGCAATCGGCATCGACACAAAAAGCCGACCACCCGATCCATGAAGTATCTTGCGGACTTCGAGCAGCAGATGAAGCGGATTGTAGAGATGCTCCAGCACCTCAAAGGCGGTTACCACTGCATAGGAACCCGAAAGAGGCTCAACATCAAGATCAATGGTTGTGCTCTCGAAAGAGCACCCGAACAGTTGCTCCAGCGATGCAGTGAGCGGTGTCCGGTCACCCAGATCGAGCCCGGACAATGCAGGGGCGGTCAAGAGTCGGGAAGAGCCCGAACGACCGACAAATTCGATGGTTTTCTGCCACCGAACCCGGTGAGCAGGTTCGCTGAGATACTCCTCACTCACCGGCGTTCTGAAATTATCCTTCATGGCCGCTCTTTATCCGGGTTGAACTGGAGAAAAGTGCCGAGGCAGAGCTGACTGCAAGGCGAAAAGGGAGAAGCAACAGAAAGAGGAGCGCTCCTCCCCATGCCCGGTGCTTGATGAAAAGACGAAGTGAAGCGGCACTCTTTTTCGCCAGTTTTTTGAACGGAGTTCCGGAAAGAGAGGCAGAGACCTTATGCCAGACCACTGAACCGGGCTCGTAGCGGACAGTCAGCCCCAGAGCTCTCACCCGGAGGGAGAGATCAACATCCTCGGCATACATGCCAAAGTGTTCATCAAAACCCCCGACCCGCTCAAAATCCTGGCAGCGCATGGTAAAACAGCACCCCGTTGCATAACCGGTTACTCCGGGACGGTTGAACTCCGCAGCATCCGATTTTCTGATCCCGTTGTGGCGGATCAGCCCCGTGGAGAGACGGACAACGCCGCCTGCATACCAAAGCGAATGTGGACGGGCGTGATAGAATATTTTCGGAACGGCAATTCCTGCTGAAAGATCACTCCGCAGGGCATGAATCAGCGGAGCTGAAAACCCTCTTTCAACAACGGTATCGTTGTTCAGAAATATCACGAACTCCGCCTGAAGCTCCATAACCCGTCGGAATCCGGCATTATTGCCACCTGCATAACCGAGATTGAGCGGCAGAGAGAGGATCTCGGTATCAGGAAAAGCCGCCCGGATCCGGGAGAGCGAGTCATCGGTTGATCCGTTATCGACCACAAGCACCATGCTTGAAGGCGAGAGCGATCCCGACAGTGAGTGGAGACACGCAATCGTATCCCCGGCTCCGTTCCAGTTCAGAACCACAATGCAGAGTTCAGGTCTCTTCATCACGTTCGGGATACTTCAGTTTCAAGAAAACGGCCTGCTCCGGCCGCAAAAGCCTCCCAGGAGAACTCCCGGCAATACTCCTCAACAGCCGCATGGATGGCAGGCAGCTCTCTCCGGCTGTCGAGAAACTCCCCTATAGCCCCTGCCAGCCCGGCCGCTGAACTTTCACGGGCAATCCAGCCGGTAATCCCGTGACGAACCACCTCGGGAAGAGCTCCGACCGGCGTCACAATAACGGGAATACCACAACCATAGGCCTGCTGAACCACGCCCGACTGGGTTGCGCTTCGGTAGGGGAGCACAACGCACTCTGCGGCAGCAAAGAGCAAAGCACTCCGTTCACGGGAAACATAACCCGGATAAAGATCAACGCTTTCCGCAAGACCCAGCTCCCGGATCAAACTCCGGTAGTGCTCCGGATCTTCAAAAAACTCACCGGCAACAACCAGCTTGAGAGAGGGTTCGCGCTGCAACACCTCCAGCAAAGCCCGAAGGAGCAGATCAAGCCCTTTATAGTGGCGAACATAGCCGAAAAAAAGCAGCACAGGTGCAGCCTCTTCGAGTTTCAGCGCACTGCGCGCCTCAGCTCTGGTTGGCATTGCTGTTTCAGGAAGATAGAGCGGATGAAAAAGCTGCAACACCCGGGCTCCGGGCACAACAGCAAGCAACTCCCGGGAAACCGCCGATGAGAGGGTCAGAAAGGCATCGGAGGATGCAGCAAGCAATCGCTGCATAAATGGCTCAATAAAAAAAGATTCGTGGGAAGTGAAATTATGAAGCAGCACAACAACCCGGATACCGGTAAGGTGGCGGAGCAGATAACAGAGCGGAGCCAGAAAACCGCTCCAGTATGCTACAAGCAGAAGATCAGGCTTCAGTCGCCGGAGACGATGGATCGTTGCAAGCCAGGTAAAGGGGTTGTAGAGCGTCAGCCGGGCATCTGATAGTGACGAGGATGGTGCAGGCGCTTCAGCGGCTTCTGCTGCACGCTTAAACAAAAAAGCCGGGTAGAGCGCCCTGTACCCGACAGAGATAACGTCGTACCCAATGGCAGAGAGGGCCTCCCTTAACAGACCGCTGAACCGGGAAATACCCCCCTTAAGAGGGGAAAAGGGGGTGATAAATGCTATCCGGAGTGCTTTCAAGGGTGTTCCCTGACTATGTTCAGTCCATCATGATAAGCCGCCGTGCGGCGTGACAACATCGGGAAATCGAAAAAAAATATACAGCATGCTCTTTCAGAACTACTGCTCTCCAAACCCCTGTTCAAAAAACTCCACAAGTTGGCGGGCAGCCTCCGGCGCATCCTCACCATCAAGCTTGAGCGTAAGGCGGGTACCTTTCGGAGCAGCAAGACTCATGACGCCGATAATGGATTTAGCATTGATCTCAACGCCCTGCATTTCGATAAAAAAATCGGATTTAAAACGGGATGCCAGCTTTACTACTGCGGCAGCGGGTCTTGTATGCAACCCTGCATTGTTTTTAACGATAACTTCCTGAACTATCACAACTATATTCGACCTGTTTATAATGTTTAAGGGACCACGCAAACCGCTTTCTCTGAGGGTTTCAGCGTTGCTCAATCAGAGTTTTTTTACCATAGCAATTTCATCGCAAGCCATCAGCTTCGGACAATGAGTACAATCCCTCCATATTTTCTGGGGAAAATACTCTTTGCTGATTTCACTGTAGCCAATGCGTCCAAAAAAAATACGGTTCAAGGTCAGAACAAAAACCTCTGTAACGCCTTCCTCGCGCAAAACCATCTCGGCCTTTTCAACCAGCAGACGACCTATCCCCTTCAGGGTAAACCGGTTAAACACAGCAAGCGAGCGAATCTCTGCCAGCTTCTGGGTATAGAATGCAATGGCACAGCACCCTATCACCTCACCATTGTACTCGGCGACAAAAAAATTACGGATATTTTCGATAATATTCTCATCAGAACGCTCAAGCATAATACCCTTGCGGGCATACTCCGCTGTAATAGCGGAAATTGCCCCGGCATCAGCCAGGCGCGCATACCTGACAAAAAGTTCAGCCTGCTGCATCGTTACCGAGACCCTCTTCTGACGGTTCAGCACTCCTCTCCCGGGCAGAGACCTCTTTCCAGATCTCATCCTTGAGATCCTTGAGGCCATGGCCGGAAACGCTTGAGATCGGAAGCACCTTTACACCCTCTTCAAGCATTGGAATTTCAAGATCTTCCGATGCGATATCCATTTTGGTAATAACCGCGATCCTCGGTTTGTTGAGCAACCCCTCATCAAATTTTTCAAGCTCTCCAAGCAGTGTCTTGTACTCCGCTGTAATATCGGGTGAATCAGCCGAAACGAGAACCGCAAGTATTTTAGTCCGTTCAATATGACGCAGAAACTGGAGACCGAGTCCCCTACCCTCTGATGCTCCTTCAATAATTCCCGGAATATCAGCCATCACAAATGACTTGTACTCCTCATAACGCACAATACCGAGATTCGGCACCAGTGTTGTAAAGGGATAATCGGCAATTTTCGGTTTCGCGGCGCTTATCACTGAAATCAGGGTAGACTTTCCGGCATTGGGAAATCCGACCAGACCGACATCGGCCATCAGCTTCAGCTCCAGATCAAGCACCAGAGCCTCTCCTTTTTGACCCGGCTCGGCAAAACGGGGTGCCTGACGGGTCGGGGTGGCAAAATGCTGGTTGCCTTTTCCGCCCTTGCCCCCTCTGGCAATCAGAAACTCCTGCTCCTCGCCGGTCAGGTCGGCAATCACCTCCTGGGTTTCAGCGTTCCGCACAAGCGTTCCGCACGGTACCTGAATAACAATATCAGCTCCATCCCTGCCGGTTTTCCGTGCACCCTGCCCATGGACGCCACGATCAGCTATATACTTTTTCTTGTACTTGAAATCGAGCAGTGTGGTGAGCTGCCGGTTTGTTCTCAGCCATACATGACCGCCACGACCACCGTCACCGCCATCGGGACCACCCTTTGGTACAAATTTCTCCCTGCGAAAACTCACACAGCCATTGCCGCCATCTCCAGCCGCTATAACAATGGAGGCACTATCAACAAACTTCACGTATACTCCTGACTTTTGAATAATCTTCCAACATTACCTATTTTCATCATCAACATCTAAACCAGACATATCCATGGCAGCAGCACATTCCGGAAAAACCACTATCGAAGAGCTGATATCGCGGCTTGAGGACATAACCCGGAATATTGAAAATCCCGATACCGGTCTGGAAAACTCCATCTCGCTCTACGAGGAGGGACTTGCCATTGCCGGACAGTGCAAAAAACGGCTACTGGAGGCCAGAAAAAAAATCGAGGTTATCAATCCTGATCTTGCCAAAACCTGGCCTGAAGTCGGCCGCATCAAAGACCTCTTCGACAGCGAATCCTGAAAACGCTCACCCTTCGAGCTTTTTCAGCAGCACCTCATTGACCATCCGGGGATTAGCCTTGCCTTTCATCCGGCTCATGCACTGCCCGACAAAAAATCCGAGCAGCTTGGTCTTTCCCTCGCGATAGGAGGCAAGTTGTCCGGGATTGGCATCAAGAATCTCCTGGACAACCGATTCGATTGCCCCTGAATCCGAGACCTGCGCAAGACCTTCACGCTCAACAATCTCCGAAGAAGAGAGCCCATTCTGCTGCATCAGCTCAAACACCTGTTTGGCAATAGTGTTACTGATGGTACCCTTTCCAATGAGCGCGATAAGCCCGCCAAGCCGCTCGGAAGAGATGGCAAACTCGGAAATATCGAGATACTTCTCCTTAAGGGTTCGCAATACCTCACCCATCACCCAGTTTGAGGATGCCTTGCCGTCACCCGACACCCTGACTGTCTCTTCATAATAGTCAGCCACCTCCCGCTCAACGGTCAGCACTGCGGCATCATAGGCCGGAATGGCATACTCCGTGACAAAACGGGCAGCACGAACTTCGGGAAACTCCGGAAGCTGGCTCTTCATCCGGTCAAGCAGCTCCTGGTCAACAAGCACCGGAACCAGATCAGGATCAGGAAAATAACGGTAGTCATGGGCAAACTCCTTGCCCCTCATTGAACGGGTCTCACCTTTGTCGGCATCCCAGAGGCGGGTCTCCTGCACAATAACACCTCCGCCATCGAGAATTTCGCGATGGCGCTCAGCCTCGTACTCGATAGCCTTCTCGACATTCTTGAAGGAGTTCATGTTCTTGATCTCGGTACGGGTGCCATATTCCGTCGCTCCAACCGGGCGCAGGGAGACGTTTGCATCGCAGCGAAGACTTCCCTCCTCCATATTGCCATCCGAAATGCCGAGATATTTCACAATCTGGCGAATTTTCTGCAGATAGGCCGAAGCCTCTCTCGGGGTGCGCATATCGGGATAGCTCACAATTTCAAGCAGCGGAACTCCGCTCCGGTTGAGATCGATATAGGTATCATCTCCGATATCATGAATCGACTTGCCGGCATCCTCTTCAATGTGGATTCGTATCAGCCTGATATCCTTGCGCCCTTCACCGGCATCAATATGAATATTTCCCTCACTGCAGATCGGCTCCTCAAACTGCGAAATCTGGTACCCTTTCGGCAGATCGGGATAAAAATAGTTTTTCCGGGCAAGCACGGAGTGAGGTGCAATCGTGCATCCCGTTGCAATTCCGAGCTTCACGGCATCTTCAACCACCTGGCGGTTAAGCACCGGAAGAGCACCCGGCAAAGCCAGACAGACCGGGCAGACATTGGTGTTTGCCGGTTTTCCAAACTTTGCCGAACAGCCGCAAAAGGCCTTGCTGGCAGTATTAAGCTGACAATGGACCTCAAGGCCCACCACTAATTCATACTTCATTGAAACAATCACGTTAATGAACGACGCCGATTAAAAAGCCCGGTAGCCACTCTGTCTTATAAAAATCCTGTCTAATACGGCTTGTAGGAAAATTTCTGCCCGCCTACGGTCGCTTCCGCCATGACTCCGGCCTTTGGAAGAACAAAAACCGCTACGCCATTTGAAAAATCAATATTGGTCGCAGTACCCGCTGAAACAATAATTGCTGCAACCTGGGCATTCATCTCATAATTACCTTTTTTAAAGCGGTCGAGATCCTCCTTGCCCTTGAAAAAAATGATCTCTGCAAAAGACTGGCCTCCGAACTGGGGGCCTACATTGAGCTGGGTAATGGTTGAACTGCCAACAAGAGTGTTCTGCTCATAGACATATCCCTTGCCGTGCCCTCCGCCGAACATAAAAAGCCCCCCTTTGTAGACATCAGGAAAAACAACATAGCCGAATGCCTGCTCAAAAAAACGGTTCAAATCGGGAGCATTTTTTTTGAAAAAGTCAACGGATTCATTCGCCCTCTCTTTATTTGCAGGTTCCCACCCTGCTTCCGCAGGAGCAACAGAGAGAGCGGTCAGCATAAAAGCCAGCGCAAAAAGCTTCATTAACTTCATCATACAGGTTTATTTTTCATGTTCAAGTAAAATAAAACCGTAAAAATCCTTACCATGACGTACAATTCTGCAATGTACGATTTTCACCCCAATAAATCACCTCAAGGAAAAGCAATCAAAGACAGCAAGGACAACCGGGACTGCAAGGATAAGAACCAGGATTGTATCTACTGAACTATGGCTGCCTCAGGTTCACCACTATTAATGCGTTGCATGGCATTTTTCCTCTCCTCAATCTTTTTGACGACATCCTTTGCCACTTCCTGTATCTCAACTGAACTTTTCACTTCTTGACCCGTATATAAACGCAAGGCAACAACAAGTGGCTCAAGGTGCTGCTCCGCAGGTGAAT
This sequence comes from Chlorobium sp. KB01, assembly GCF_001975465.1. Lineage (NCBI taxonomy): Bacteria > Pseudomonadati > Chlorobiota > Chlorobiia > Chlorobiales > Chlorobiaceae > Chlorobium > Chlorobium sp. KB01. The sequence continues at coordinate 65,823 of NZ_MPJE01000115.1, read as the reverse complement.
CAACAAGAATCTCAAGAGCCTCTTTAGCGAACCCTGACGCTGCAAGCGCTACAAAAATAGTTATAGCAACCGATATTGATGTCTGAGGAGTGTAAACATAGTTTTTGATCAACTCAAGTACATTCTTTCGACTCTCTTCCAATTCAATTGCCTGTTGAAAAGCAGATATTGCCGCCTGAAATTTTCCCTGATATCCAAGTATTAGGCACTTGAAAAACATGGAGCCTGACGCCACCCTTACAATCTCATTTTCGGAACGACCCCTGAACATCGCTATCAGTTCATCGAACGCCTCAAGCGCTTCTGCCAGGCGCCCCATACTTCCAAGTATACAACCCTTATTGTCCATTGCTTTGGCAACTTTCGCCGCAAACAATACTTCTTCACGATCTTTGTACTTTGCTAGCAATTCATCATACACCTCAAGTGCTTCAGCCAAGCGCTCCATTCGTCCAAGTACCACGCCTTTGTTAAACAATGCCTTGGCAACTTGCTCTGCAAGTGATACTTCTTCACGACCTTTGTACATTGCTATCAGCTCATCCAGAATTGCAATTGTTTTTTCATATAGTCCATCCTTGAAAAACAGATAAGCCTTTTCAAGCAATCCGGTTATTTCCTTAAGCTCTTCACTCGTTTCTTCGCCGATACTCTTCTTCGATGCAGTTACATTCTCAACAACCAAACTATTTTTTACCTCATCACCAAGATAAGGTGACTCAAGAAAACTTTTCGGCGTAGCCAAGCCTATTTCCTCAAGAAGCTGACGATCAGAGATACTCTTGATCACCTCTTCAAAAGCGGCATAATGGTCTCGGCACTGCTCTGGCTGAAGGCTGCCTGTCTCATCAATCAATATTCTTGCCGCTGAAACCGGATCATAGAGGCTAACCATAAACTTCACTGCTGCCCTGACACGTGCGGAAGGGCCTCCATGTCGCCTCATGAGGTAGTAGATGTTGTAAATTCCTTCCGATATGCGGTACCATTTTGTCCTTTTCCCTCTTTCCTCAAATACAACTTTTCCGCGACTGACAAGTCTGCTAAGCAGGGCACTCGTAGAGTTGACATCCATTCGCGCCACCTCAGAAACCTCTTTTGCTGTCGAGAGACTCCACAGTTCAGCAAGTGCCAGGTAAACTTTCCTCTCTTTGGAAGCCATTGCGTCAAGATGGCTCTTGAAATAATCGGTATGCTCATCAATCAGGTCAATCAGATCATCCATCAATTGCCGAAAAGAGCGTTTGGCGCCAAATCTGGCGATGAGCGCTATCAGACGTGCATTTCCCCCAGTCAGAATTCGTACCGGCCTGATCTGCTCACCCGGAAGCTTCTCTCCGGCTATGAGTTCCCAAATAGTATTACACTCCTGATCATCAAGTGCCTTGAGTTCATGAATTTTAAACAATTCGAACATGGCATGTGTCGGATGATCGATCTCCTCTGATCTTCCGATTGCTGTGGCAAGCAACATTAAACGAGGCTCGTTCATCAGCGTATGTCGAAGTTTCCATGCCTCCTGCTTATCTGAAAACTCAGAAAGAAGCATATCAAGATTTTCTACAACAAGCAGAATCCGCTTACCGATCTTGTCGGCAAAATCAAGTAACAGCCCAAGGGCACGCTCTCCGAGACGCTGTTCATCAGGGTCACGACGGAGTTCATGATAGGTGCGCATCTTTTGTGCATCTCCTGTCTGTTCAGCAAGATGAAATAGTGCTTCAAGCCAGAAATCAGCAGCGGAAACAGCATTGTAGCTCTCTTCTGCAAATACAAGAGGATAACAGACTGTCTTCAATTCCTGATCACGCTCCACTTCCAGTGCAACCCGATGAACAAGCGTGGTTTTTCCACTACCTCGCGGGCCGATAACCAAAACATGCTGATTCGACGCTAAAGTATTATCCCGAATAATCCTCATGATCATCCGAAAGTCGATCAGCCTGACAACAAAATTTCCTGTCAGTTCATCGCCCTCAAGAAAAGCAGGGTTATATTTAACAAAGCGCTTTACCATTTTTTTATTTCCCCCTCTTGTTCACCGGTACATAAAACTCGGAATGAGCCTTTTTCCACCAGTCTTTCAAGAGATTTGATTCATACCTGTAAGACTCCCCACTCTTCTTGAGATAACCATCATGCTCAAGCACCCGGAGAACCTCCTTGATTGTGTCTTCGCCATCAGCATCTTTCCCTGCATACTCATGCTGAAGAGCTCGAAGTACAGGAACGGTCAAATCTCCTGCAATTGCGGTTTCCGTTAAAATAGCCAGCACAAGAGGCACTCTTTCCTTGCTGAAAAACAGTTCCAACCTTTCCTGATAGTGAGTAAGTTCAGCATGCCCTCTGATACCAAGCATCTCATGTTCATAAAGATCGTCCACCTCATCAGCAGAAAAGCATAGGTTACTTCGCCTCTCACAGCAATCCAGGACATGCGAAAAAAACAATTGGACGTGGTGAGGAATACAGTAACCAAGTTTTCTGATCATAGTCTCTTCTGCTCCACCAAGGAACTCTACCCCATAGTGCAGACTTAACGCACGCAAACATCCTTTAGCTGTCTCGGCATCCCATGGCCGGAGATCGTAGGGCTGATAATTATTGATCGTCGAACTTAGTCTTGCCTGCCTCAGCACCGGTTCAAAACCGATACTGCCCGAAAGCATTATCCTGACTTTCCCTTGATGTTCTATACTGTTTTTCCTGAGCCATGACATGAAGCGATCTACTTCTGCTATTCTCTCTTTGGTAATGACAAAATCATCACCTTTCAGCATACGATTCACCATCAGCGGCACTTCATCAATCATAAGAAGAACCGGTCGATCAGATTTCGCAAGAATCGAGAATAACGCATCACCCTTCTCCATCCAGTTTCCCGAGTTAAGCCCGGCCCTTAATTTGATGCCGATATCACCATAGCTGACCTCTTCAATACTTCCTGATACCGCGCCCCACACATTGGCAAACAAACTTTTTACCGTCTTCTAAAGTGATTCGTATGGCTTGAGTGAAAGACTGAGTTGTGCAACAGCATCTGCAGGTTCGGAATCTTTTTGAAGATCAATAAACAAGCAGATATAGCGATCAGAAAGTCTGAGCTGCAACTCCTTCATGAGACTGGTTTTCCCCATACTTCGCTGAGCGACAAGAGAGATATGCGCTCCTTCATCGATCTTTCGTGTCAGAATCCGGATATCATCCGCCCTGCCCCAGAATCGATCCCCTTCAACCCAATTTCCCTGAGCCTGTTGAAGCTTTCTTTCCATGCCATGCCCTCCTGATCAAATTCCAACATTTTTGCTGCCAACGTATTTGTTGGAATATCACAAAAACAAAACGAACAAACAAATCTATAGCCAACATTTTTGCTGGCAACAAAAGTGTTGGCTATAGAGACGGTTAATTTGTCGTTATTCGCAGGGAAATCCCGCAATGGGCAACCACAAGGGATTGCCTCCTACATCCCCCCTGCTTCCAGCTCGCGCTTCAGGGCTTCGCGCTCGATTTCGAGGCGGCGGATTTCGCGGTTAACCCGGTCAAGCTCTTCGGGGCTGCTGTCAATTTCGAGACGGAGCCGGGAAGAGGCCTCATCAATCAGATCGATTGCCTTGTCTGGCAGGAAACGATCTGAAATATAGCGGTTGGAGAGTTCGGCTGCCGCAACAATGGCAGCGTCCTTGATGCGCACACCATGATGGATCTCATACTTCTCCTTGAGGCCCCGAAGAATGGAGACTGTATCCTCTACGCTCGGCTGATCAACCAGCACGGTCTGAAAGCGGCGCTCAAGTGCGGCATCCTTTTCAATATGCTTGCGGTACTCATCAAGGGTCGTGGCGCCGATGCAGCGAAGTTCTCCGCGGGCGAGAGCGGGTTTCAGAATATTGGCCGCATCCATGGAGCCCTCGGCAGAACCCGCGCCGACAAGGAGATGGATCTCATCAATAAAAAGAATAACCTCTCCTTCAGCAGCCTGAACCTCTTTCACGACCGCTTTCAGACGCTCCTCGAACTCACCTCGAAACTTTGCTCCGGCTACAAGCTGAGCGATATCGAGCGCGGCGATCTGTTTGCTCTTGAGGTTTTCAGGCACATCACCAGCCACAATACGCTGGGCGATGCCCTCGACCAGTGCTGTCTTGCCGACACCTGGATCACCGATCAGCACCGGATTGTTCTTGGTACGGCGGCTGAGAATCTGGAGTACCCTGCGGATCTCCTCATCACGGCCGATCACCGGATCAAGCTTGCCCTTTCGGGCCTGGTCGTTGAGGTTTCGGGAATATTTTTTCAGGGAGTTATAGCTATCCTCGGCGCTCTGACTGGTAACCCTTTGAGAGCCCCTGATGGTTGTCAGCACCTTGAGAATAGCGTTACGGTTGATGCCTGCGTCCTGAAGCATACGTGAAACATTGAGCGAAGCTTCGCTCATGGCAATCAGCAGATGCTCCGAGCTGATATACTCATCCTTCAGATTCTCGGCCTCTTTCAGGGCTACGTCAAACACCTTGCCAAGATTCTGTGAGAGATACTGACCGGTAGCCGATGCTCCCGTTACTCTCGGAATCCGCTCGATTTCACGGTCAAGTGCCAGAAGAAGATTATCGGATGAAACTTCAAGTTTCTGCGCAATCTGAACAGCAATGCTACTTTTATCGTCAAGCATGCTGTGAAGCAGATGTTCCGGCTCTATCTGCTGATGCTGGCGACTACCGGCAAGGGTAGCGGCAGCCTGCAATGCCTCCTGAGCCTTGAGGGTGAATTTATTGGGATCAAACTGCATGGTTCGAACGGTTTTTTTTGTTTACGGTTCATGCGAACTGGTTACTCTATAACAATGTAAAAGCAAAAAAAGTTAATCATGCAACCCTGTTCACAGAGTGAGCATAAAAAAAGGCCGCGACACCGTAAGCTGTCGCGACCATAAATACCCATTGCACTTGCGTTCACCGCTCTTTTCCGACGTTCAGGAGCTGGCAGCACTGCCCTCATCACCCTGTTTCGGAAGATTTTTAATAAATGCACCTGCCACAAGACGGATAATCTGCGAACTGGTTGAGAGCAGTTCTGCGCTTTTCTCCTGGATGTGGCGCTGCGTAGCAACCTGATCTTTAAACAAATCCACACTCGCCTTGTCATAATTACCTTCGCTGACATAGGCATCAATAACCTCTTCAGCCTGCGAGTAGGGCATGGTTAAAACTTTCAGGCCAAGCTTGGCCCTTTCAAGAGGGTCGAGAACTTTCTGACCGGTGTTCTGCTGCTCCATAGACATACCTGTTTTTGTCTGAAAAAACAGTGCCGGGTACCGCAATCAAGAACGGTGCCGCCACCTGCGTACATAAGGAATGTAACAATTTTTTCTCAAGTGATCCTCACCCCGGCTCGCATCATCGCTTCTTTACGATTTTTGAGCCGAAGTGCGCCCTCCCCTGCCGATCATGGTTTCGACCAGCAGCAGTAACAGTCCCAAACCGAGAAAGTAGTAGTAGAGCGGTTCGCTTTCAACCGGCTCCATCACCCAGCGCGATGCTGCGGCAATACGGTTGATCCTTGCGGAGACCTCGGTGTAGACCGGCCGCTCGGCAAGGCTGTGGAAATAAAATCCTCCGGATTGACGGGCCAGATTCTGAAGCGTTTCCGGCCTGAAGCTGGTCGTAACAACCCGTCCGCGTTCATCCATCTTGAGCCCTGCTCCGCCCTCTCCAAGAGGAATCACCGCTGGACGGATCAAGCCCACCCCGATTGCAAAAACATGGATCCTTCCGTTTTTTATACGGTTTGCCGCAGCCGGAAGATCGCCGGCGTGATCCTCTCCATCGCTGAGAAGCACCATAATCTTTTCGCCTTTCGCAGCGGATGCAAGCCTGCTTTCCGATGAAGGCTCAAGAACGTTGTGAGCAAGTTCAAGAGCTGAACGGAAATCGGTTCCCTGTGCCTCGATAAGATCGGGTGAAGCCATACCGAGCAGTGCTTCAAAGGCATCCATGTCAGCGGTAAGCGGGCACTGCACAAGAGGTTTTGCGGCAAAAAGAATAATTGCCCGCCGGCCCCCTGTTACAGCACGGCTTATCCTCGATATTTCAAATTTCGCCTGCGTAAGCCGGTCAGGCTGAACATCAGCCGCCCTCATGCTGCGGGAGACATCAATCAAAAAAACCATATCAGCCCCTTTTCGCAAGATCGGCCGCCCGCCGCCTGAAAGCCTGGGGCCGGTAAGGGCAGCGAGCAGAGAGGCAATACCCAAAAAAATCATCACCTTTTTAACAATAATCACCCTGAACCCGACACCGGGCATCATCGCATCTGCCAGAGATGGTGCGACAACAACTTCACGGAGCTGAAAATGGCGAATAGCTCCATAGCCGAGAAATACGGCCAGAGGAATCAAAAGCAGCAGGTAAACGATATTTTCAGGCCAGGCAAAGGTCATGGGTTCGCTCCTCTCCGGTAGTCGGCACGATAACGGGTAAAACAGACAATGGGTCCGCTTGTCGGGATCGATTGCCGCTCAAGCCCCAGGGGGGCGAAAAGGGGTAGATGTAGAGCGGTGTCCCTAAGCATCACGGTATTCGCATCAGTCTTGTGTTGGACAGCAGTACCTCAAGAACAAGCAGCAGAACCGCCGGAAACAGCAACAGGAAAAACAACCCTGTCCGGTGCTCGACCGGGGCTCCTGCATGACGGGCTGTTTCGAGGCGTCCGATGGTTTTGATGGTGTTATCAAGTACCGAAGGATCTTCCGCCCTGAAATAGCCTCCTCCGGTAGTCCGGGCAATCCCCCGGAGTGACGCTTCATCCATGGCTGCATGGGCACTGCTTTCAGCTGAAAGATTCCCGGCACTCCCTCCGCTTTTAAATCCGGCATTGACCACATATATCCTGATGCCGTTCTGTGCAGCAAGAGTCGCCGCCGTAGCCGGCCCGACATCTCCGGTGTTGTTCTCTCCATCGGTGATCAGGATGATAACCTTCTGCAGTGACGTTGAGCCCTTGAAGCGGTTGGTTGCGATAAGAATTGCGCTCCCGATAGCTGTCCCCTCATCCTGTATCACCATCGGGGAGATATGATCAATCAGCATCGCAAGCACATCATGATCGATTGTAAGCGGGCACTGCGTATACCCCTTGCCACGAAAAACCACAAGGCCGATCCGGTCGCTGGAACGGCGGAGAACAAATTTGCGGGCAACCTCCCTTGCTGCATCAAGACGGCTTTTGCCCGAACCATCCTTCTGCAGCATCGACTCCGAAATATCAAGCGCCAGCATCACATCAATGCCCCGCGCCTCGGCTTCAGTCTGGCGGACAACCATGCGTGGACCGGCAAGGGCAAAAACACAGAGCACAAGAGCGCTCCAGCGCAGCCATTGCGGCAGATGGCGCAGCTCCCTTCTTGCCTCAAATCCGGAATCACGAAGCCGTTCAAGACCTGGAAAGAGTATCACCGGATTCTTGCCAAGCCGGACGCGCCGCACCCGAATCCATGCAAGCAGAGCAAGCAGCGGCAGGAGCAGCAGCCACCATGGTGCTGCAAGCTCAAAGCCGGGTATTCGTGCGATCCACTCCTGCATAGACTCACTTGTTTAACTCAATAACGCCAAAATTCGGTTTAACCATTGCAGAAAAGTGCATTGCTCTCCTCAGAGAACGCTCTTCAAGGATATTTTCGTTGATGCCGGTCATGCAATCACCTCCCAGTGACCACCCCTTGCAGGGCCAACACGACTCAAACGACACTGTACTTTAAGCTTGTCAATCTGCTTGAGCACTGCCCGCTTTGATATGCCCAAAGCTGATGCCAACTGTTCCGTCGTCATGGATGAATCGAAACTCAACAACTCAAGGATCTGATCTTCGGTTTTTGGTGAACTTTTTAGTGAACTTTTTAGTGAACTTTTCAACAAATCATTTGCCAACCTGAGCTCTTCCGCCGGTTTTCGGTGAACTGTTACGGTGAACAGGCAGCCGTCATGGTCATCCTGAAATTCAATCTGCGGCCAATCGCTCAAAGCGCGTTTAATGCCGGAACCAAGTCCATGATAGGGTAAAACCCCTTTGGCGACATAGGAAACCAGAATCGGGTTGCGGATGTTGGTATTTCCCCTCCGGATCTTTTCCACCGTAAGATTGTTTGGCAAGTGGCCGGGACTGATGATTTCAATACGGTTATCGAAAATAAACAAGCGAATCGGTGCACTCACCAGATAGTCCCGGTGCACCAGAGCATTGACCAAAAGTTCCTCAAAGACACTGTCCGGAATTTCAGGCGTACCCGATGCATTCACTCCTCTGCCAGCCTGAAGCTTGTGCAGATTGCGCATGACAAAGGCCAGAGAATCATCAAATACCTTTCGTAGCGAACCGGCAAAATCCTCAGTATCAAGGTAATCGGTTGAGTGAATCTGATTACCGGGATAGCGAATAGCTTTCACGACAAACTGAGGTGTTATCCACTCTGGCCGTTCAGCAAAAAGCAGCACCCCTGCAAGATTCAGAACTCCATCATCGGTGGCAAGATTCATTTTCTGCAAAAGAAGGGCCAATTCAGCCAATGAATCCGGATACTCCTGCTGGTACACATCACGCAAAAAATCACGAAATCGCAGTTTATCAAGCTTATCAATGCCAGCCTTGGTTGCCAGCTCATCTGTATGAAACTGGTTGGTAAACTGGAAAAAACGGCGCAACTCCTCCCTGGAATTCACCCGTCGCTTGTCGGCCCCGGCCTTCAGCCAGATCACTCCATTCTTGTCGAAGTAAGGCTTATCAATCTCTTTTGGTACGGTTAGCACAATCACCATGCGGCCACTCTCCAACGCAACATTCTCGTGTTGGCAAATGCCACCATCTCCGAAGCCAGCGACTCGGCATTGCGCACATCCTCCTTGAACTGTCGGGTACTGTCTTCGCCAAGAGCGATCAGGGATAAAAGATCAGCTTGCTTCATGCGGCATATAGCTCCTTTGCTTGCTCCATTTGCAACCACACCGGCACAAGCACATAGAGTTTATTGTTGTCAGTCACCACAAGATTGAGTTGCCGGGTATCAACACCATAGAGCGTAGCCAAATCACTATCAAGCATAACCTGCACACCGCGAATAGTGTAAATCATACCGGACAGTGATGCAGCAAGAATCACCAGCTCTGTAAGATAGCTATTCCCTATCATCAGATACCTCCGGATTCAGTAAAATTACAGCGCCAAGTTTCAGCCCCTGTCAGACACTCTCTGGCAATAGAGAAGATAATGCTTGATAATTTTTTTCCGGCAAATACACGTATTAAAAGGCAACAGCCTCAGAAGAAGAAGAAATATGTGACAGCAGATCAACCTTAACCATCCCGAACCCCTGTGAATTCTTTTGACATGCTTCCAGAGGCAAGCGGTAACGGTCAAAGATTGTGCAAACTGATGCAAAATAAGTATCCTAAAGCATGGTTTTATGTGATTCGCGTTGGATATTATATTACATCAGTCATGATTGCTGCTTGCTGCATTATTTTAATACAGAACTATGAAGAAGCTTGTCTATCAGTTCCGGATTACCCTGAATGTTGTTGAACCACCGGTATGGAGAGTAATTCAGGTACCTGCCGAATACACATTTTGGGATTTGCATGTGGCCATACAGGATGCCATGGGCTGGCTTGATTACCATCTTCATGAGTTCCGTAGTGACAAAAAACACAGCAGCAGTAATATCAGAATCGGTATCCCCATGAGCGAAGAGTTCGATACTCCGAGTGAACCGCTTGTCGGATGGGATGTTGAACTTGAGAATTTTTTTCATCTGCCCGGCGACAAAATGTATTACGAATACGATTTTGGCGATGGCTGGCTGCATGAGGTGCTGCTCGAAGGGATACTCCTGCGCGAAAAGGGGGTAAAATATCCAGGATGCATTGCAGGCGCGCAATCTGCTCCACCGGAGGATTGTGGTGGTCCGGGAGGTTACTATAATCTCCTTGAAATCCTTGCAGATCCCTACCATGAGGAGTATAAAGAGACTGTCGCATGGCTTCGCCATCATGCTAAAAATTATCTCCCGTTCAAACCCGATTCATTTTGCATCGAAAGCATAAAGTTCAGCAGCCCCCGAAGGAGATGGAACAGCGCTTTCGGCAATAAACGACAAGGCTGAACTGCGGGAGATTCGTCACGCTTCCCGAGGCAAACGATAAGAGGACGCCTCTGTTTAATTGTTCCGAACCCCGATTACTGCGTTGGGGGGGATTCGATGCCTTGATCTTCAGCCGGTCGGGCGGAGCGGATCACCTCTTCGGCTTTCTGGAGGGAGTTGCGGGACTCCTCGATATCGGGACGGCGGCCGGCGAACTTGACCAGATCGGCCTGTTTGAGAAGGCTCATGATGCTCTCAAAACCTGCAACGCCAAGCTTTTTCAGATCGCGCTCAATCTCCTGCGTTACCGCTTCGAGTGCCCTGATGCGGTAGTGGTTTTCAAGGAAGGAGCGCATGATGTTACTCAGCTCTTCATAGCACTCCGGTGGCGGCATTCCTGCAGAGAGCCTGGAACCGAGTTTGCGCAGCTTGCGCCGGGCAACCTGACCGGGATCAACCGTTTCGGCACTCTTGCGCACTGCCCGTTTTACGAGAAAGAGCAGCACCAGAACGACAACCGCAATGCCGAAGAGAAGTAAAATAAAGGGGAGTATCAGAAAAAAGGGAATCGAAGGTTTTTCCGGAGGTTTGATGGGCCGGAGTTCGCGCATCGAGGAGTCGGTAAGCGCCTTGACAAAAACCGGAATCGTCGCTCTATAGACAACCTTCCGGGAAATGCGCCCTTCGCTGTCGCGAAGAACAACGGTTAAAGGCGGAAGAAGCTGCCTGCCACTTCCGAAAAGAGCAAGATCGAGTTCAAAACGCTCTCTGCCGCTACCCGGAGTGGAGAGCAGGGAGGAGGCTCGCTGGAGGCTGATCAGTTCGAATTGCGGTTTTGAAGCCGGGTCAAGCCCTTCAAGCGAGGCAACCTCGCGCTCCCCGTGCTGCACCCTGATAATACAGCGGATACGGTCGCCAACGAGTACCGTGTCGGGTACAACCGTCACCCGGACACCCTGATAGAGCGGGCCTTCAACCGCCCGGATCGGAGCCGGAAGAGCAAATGCAAACAGCAGAAATAAAATCAGCCTGCATGCTCCGGTCCGAAACCATTCACACCTTGCGTTCACGATACCGGAAAAACGAGTTCAGTTCGCCGATGAAAGAGCGGTCGGTATCGAGAAAAACCGAGTCAATGCGCATGCGCCGGAGCCGCTGGCGAAGCTCTTCATAGACTCTCGACTGCTCACTGCGGTAACGCTCGATCTTGCGGCGGCTCCCTCCGTCCAGGGTGAGACGCAGGCCTGTTTCCGGCTCTTCGAGGTCAAGCAGCCCGCTGAGCGGCAGCGCTTTGTCAAGCGGATCACTCAGATGGACCAGCACAAAGTCGTGACGGGTGTTGAGCTGCTTCATCCCTTTTTCATAGTCGTTGTCAACCAGATCGGTCAGAAGAAAAATAATCGACTGCCTTCTGAGCGCGTAGCGGATAAAGATGAGCGCTGCATTGATATCGGTCTTGAGGCTCCGGGGCCTTAAGCGGAAAAGCTCTTCAAGAATAACCAGAACATGCTGGCGGCCTTTGCGTGGGGCAATAAAGGTTTCAACCCGGTCAGTAAAGACGAGAAGGCCTACCTTGTCGTTGTTCTGGATGGCACTGAAAGCAAGTACGGCGCTGAGCTCAAGGGCAAGCGCTTTTTTGCTGCGCTCCCGGCTGCCGAACTGCATTGATGCCGAACCGTCAACAACAAGCAGAAGGGTTCGTTCCCGCTCTTCGGTAAAGAGCTTGACATAGAGATCATGTTTGCGGGCGGAGGTGTTCCAGTCAATGGCCCGGACATCATCACCATACTGATATTCACGGACATTGCTGAACTCGATCCCTTTGCCCTTGAACGAGGAGTGGTACTCGCCGCTGAAGAGCTCGCTGGCCATGCTCTTCGAGCGGATTTCAACCCGTCGTATGAGTTTCTGAAGCTCTTTCAGGTACTCTTCATTGTTTTCCATAGCGCTCATGGCACCTGCACATGCTGGAGAATCTGACGGATAATATCGTCTGAACGGATATTGTCCGCCTCGGCTTCATATCCCGGCCTTATGCGATGGCGAAGGGTATCATAGGCGATTGCCTTGACATCCTCAGGGGTTATGTATGGCCGATTCTGCAAAAAGGCGTGCGCCTTGGACGCAAGCAGAAGAAAGATCGAAGCTCTGGGGGATGCGCCGTACTCGATCATGGTCTCAAGCGATTCCATACCGTAGAGTGCCGGTTTTCTGGTGGCAACGACAAGATCAACAAGGTAGCGCTGTACCCTCGGATCAACATAGATACGGTCAATCAGTCCTCTTGCCCTGGCAATATCATCCGGTTGCACGACCGCCGTAATCTCCTTGTCAGTTGCGGTTGTGGCCGACTGCAGCATAATCTCAAGCTCCTCATCGTAGGATGGATAATCGACCAGAACCTTCATCATAAACCGGTCAACCTGTGCCTCCGGGAGAAGATAGGTTCCTTCATGCTCGATAGGGTTCTGGGTAGCCAGCACCATAAAAGGCTCCTGAAGGGGAAAGGTCTGATTGCCGATGGTAACCTGATGCTCCTGCATCGCCTCAAGCAGGGCGGACTGCACTTTAGCCGGTGAACGGTTGATTTCGTCGGCGAGAATGACATTGGCAAAAACCGGCCCTTTGCGGGGATAGAACTCCATGTCTTTCGGATTATAGATCATGGTTCCGATAAGATCGGCGGGAAGCATGTCGGGGGTAAACTGGATCCGCTGGAACTTCAGATTCATGGCGGCGGCAAAGGTTCTGATAATGAGCGTCTTGGCAAGACCCGGTACCCCTTCAAGCAGGATATGACCATTAACCAGGAGGGCAATGAAGACCCGCTGGATAACCTCCTTCTGACCGATAATCCGGCGCGAAAGCTGTTCCTCTGCCTTTTCAAGAAAACGGGAGGCCTCCGAAATCTGCCGGCCCAGTTCCTCCAGTTCTACCGCATACTGCATAGCATCTCCATCGTTCATTTTCTTTGAAATAACGGCATGCTGCTGATCTCTGCAAGCCGCTCAAGTCGATGTTACCCTCCCCATGCAATCCGGAGCATCACCTCTTTTTGATAAACCCCCTGAGGCCGAATAGAATCAAGAGCAGACCGCCGACAAGCGCAGACCAGGAGTAAAGGTCGGAAAGGTAACTGAGACTGTTCCAGATACCAACTTCGGGAGCAAAGAGCAGGATCAGATCCGCTCCTACAAGTATAATCAGAACATGGAAAAAACTTACCTTGACAGGCGGTTTGCTATTTTTCTCGGGTTTGTTAGCTTTGGCCATAGCTCTACAGAAAAAATCAGTCCATGAAAATTTTAGGCATCGAAACCAGTTGTGATGAAACCTCGGCTTCCGTTATCTGTGACGGCAGGGTCGCCTCCAATGTCGTCAGTTCTCAGCGGTGTCACACGAGCTTTGGCGGTGTGGTGCCGGAACTCGCTTCAAGAGAGCACGAACGGCTTATCGTCTCGATTGCCGATGCTGCAATAACCGAAGCAAATATAACAAAAAAAGAGCTTGATGTCATAGCCGCCACGGCCGGCCCCGGCCTTATCGGTGCCGTCATGGTAGGGCTCTGTTTTGCCCAGGGTCTCGCATGGGCACTCGGAGTACCCTTCATACCGGTCAACCACATTGAGGCGCACATGTTCTCCCCCTTTATTGATGAGGGACCCTCTCACCGCGCTCCCGAAGGGGCTTTTATCTCCCTGACGGTATCGGGAGGTCACACGCTGCTTTCGGTAATAGAGCAGGACCTCTCTTATGCGGTTATTGGCAGAACGCTCGATGATGCGGCCGGAGAGGCATTCGACAAAACCGGCAAGATGCTCGGACTCCCCTACCCGGCAGGCCCGGAGATCGACCGTCTGGCAGGAGAGGGTGATCCGCAATTCCATGAGTTCCCGAGAGCGCTCACCTCCCGGTCACAGACCAGCAAAAGTTACGACGGCAATTTCGATTTCAGCTTTTCCGGCCTGAAAACCTCGGTCCTCACCTATCTGCAGAAACAGAAACCGGAATTCATAACAGCAAACATACAGAACATTGCAGCCTCCATTCAGTGGGCTATCGTCAGTGTACTGGTTGAAAAAACCATAGCCGCAGCCCGCTCCCGGGGCATAAAAGAGATCGCAATCGCCGGAGGCGTAAGTGCCAACTCGGGACTCAGAGCAATGATGCACGCTGCCTGCAAGAAAGAGGGGTTCACGCTCTATCTGCCCGGTGCCGTTTACTCGACCGACAATGCCGCCATGATCGCCACACTGGCCGGAGTAAAACTCTCACGGGGCATGAAAGCCGAACGGCTGTACAACATTGCGCCCTTCGCCAGTTTCAGCTCCGGCAGACCGAAGCCGTGATTGAAATAGTTCCATAAATACATTACATTATTGCTCACAAATTAAAGCTGTAACGATTTTTTATCCATATCACGACATAACCATGCATAACAGTATTCTCACACTGCTTCTTTTTGAGCCTCCTGCCGGCGGCCCTGCACCGAATCCCTTCCTTCAGATTGTTCCGATGGTGCTTATTTTTGTTGTCTTCTACTTTTTCATGATCCGTCCGCAGCAGAAAAAACAGAAAGAGAAGGAGAAGGTTCTCGACAGCCTGAAAAGAGGAGACAAGGTTGTCACCATAGGCGGTATTCACGGTACGGTTGCCGGAATCGACAGCGACAAAAAGACTGTACTGGTGCAGGTGAACGAAACCACTAAAATCAAGTTCGACCGGAGTGCTGTTGCCAATATTGAAGCACAGGATTCGGGCGATAAACTTACGACCAGGGAATGAGCAGAATAATGCAGCCAACTCCAGCAAAATTGGTATTGGAAAACGGATCTGTCTATAACGGAACAGCATTCGGCCATATCGGAGAGACGTCCGGCGAGGTGGTTTTCAATACATCACTGACCGGTTACCAGGAAATACTTACCGACCCCTCCTATACCGGCCAAATGGTGCTGATGACCTATCCCCTGATAGGCAACTACGGCATCAATATCTCCGATAATGAGTCATCAAAAATGTGGGCATCCGCCTTTATTGTCCGGGAGCTCTCCAATGTCCACAGCAACTTTGAAGCAACCGAATCTCTTGACTCCGCGCTCAAAAAGGCTGGAGTGATGGGGCTTGCCGGAATCGACACCCGCAAGCTTGTGCGCGAAATCCGTGAAAAAGGAGCCATGAGAGGGGTCATCTCCGCTCTTGACTCCAATAACGAAAGTCTCCATCAGAAAGCCCTGAACATCCCCGAAATGAGCGGGCAGGATCTGGTCAAAACCGTTACGACAAGCGAAAACTATACGCTTGAAAAAGCTGATGCCCGTTACCATGTTGCCGCTCTCGATTACGGCATCAAAACCAATATCCTGCGCATGCTCCAGAATTCGGGGTGCCGGGTAACGGTACTCAAGGCCGGAACTCCGGCTGAAGAGGTGATCAAGCTCAACGCGGACGGGGTATTTCTCTCGAACGGACCCGGTGATCCTTCTGCTGTCAGCTACGCAATAGAGACCATAAAAAAACTGGTTGAGTACAACCGCTCAACAAAACCGCTGCCGATATTCGGCATCTGCCTTGGCCACCAGCTTCTCGCACTCGCTTTCGGCGCTGAAACCTACAAGCTCAAATTCGGCCATCACGGCAGCAACCACCCGGTTAAAAACCTCCAGAACAGCCAGATAGAGATAACGTCGCAGAACCATGGCTTCTCGGTAAACATGGAGTCACTTCCCGAAGCTCTTGAAATGACCCATCTCAACCTCTACGATCATACAGTTGAAGGGGTAAAGCATAAAACGCTCCCCTGCTTTTCCGTGCAGTATCATCCGGAAGCAGCTCCGGGGCCGCACGATTCGCACTACCTTTTCGCAGAGTTCACCTCGCTGATGGATCAGGCGAAAAACTGACAGCAGAGGATCTCTTTAATTATAAAACCCATTTTCTGAAGAGATGAAAAAAAGATTATTTACGCCGGGACCGACGCCGGTTCCTGAAAATGTCATGCTTCGCATGGCCGCTCCGATTATCCATCACAGAAACCCTGAGTTCATGGAGATTCTGGCCAGGGTTCATGAGGATCTCAAGTATCTCTTCAGAACCAGCCAGCCGGTAGTTGTGCTGAGCTGTTCCGGCACCGGCGGCATGGAAGCCTCCATCTCAAGCCTCTTCAAAAAGGGAGACAAGGTTATCACCGTCAACGCCGGCAAGTTCGGCGAACGGTGGGGTTCACTGGTACGCATCTTTACCGGCAACTGCATTGAGGAAAAAGTGGCATGGGGTTCAGCCCTTCAGCCCGAACGCCTTGCCGAACTGCTCAAAGAGCATCCCGATGCCAAAGGTGTCTGCCTCACCCATTCGGAAACATCAACAGGAACCGCTGCTGACATCAGAACGCTCAGCGCACTCATACGCGAACAGTCCGATGCCCTGGTGCTGGTTGACGGCATCACCGCTGTCGGTGCTCACGAATTTCATTTCGATGACTGGGGCGTTGATATCTGCATTACCGGTTCACAGAAAGGACTCATGATGCCTCCCGGACTGGCACTGATTGCCATCTCCGAAAGAGCCCAGGATATCATCAATGGCCAGAAAGATATACCGCAGTTCTACCTGAGTCTAAAAAAGGCGCTGAAAGCCCACGGCGACGACGACACCCCCTTCACTCCTGCGGTTTCGCTGGTGATCGGCCTTGATGAAGCGCTGCAGATGGTGCGGGCGGAAGGCATAGAAAACATCTGGAAACGGCACGAAAGTCTTGCAAGCGCCTGCCGTCAGGGCTGCAATGCTCTTGGCATGAAACTCTTCAGTACCTCCCCCTCCTTTGCCGTTACACCGGTCTGGCTTCCGGAAGGTGTTGCATGGTCGGCATTCAACAAGGCGCTGAAAAACAACAACGGCATTACTGTTGCCGCCGGTCAGGATGAGTTCAAGGGGAAAATTTTCCGCATCTCCCATCTCGGCTATTACGACGAGCTTGACATGCTGACGGTTATCGGCGGCCTGGAAAGGGCACTGAAGGAGATAAACTTTGATTTTGAGATCGGAGCCGGGGTCAAGGCTGTTCAGCAGGCTTTTCTCGGTAAATGACCGTTCAGAGAGTTAACAGCAGAGCCCTGAATACTCGGGGCTTTGCTGTTTATGATGCGCAAAACAGAGTGCCTCCTCCAAACATATTAAGTGCGCAGCCCATACCTTTTTGAGTTTCAGTTCATGCTCGTATCTTTAGAAAAAGCACTCCGGCCATGATCAGACTTTCCGTACTTTTTCTGTTTGTTACCTTCACCTCTTCCATTCCGGAGATGTTCAGCGAGTACCGTCTGAAACTCAAAGCCGATGCCCTCTATAACGCGCATGACTACAGCCGTGCGGAAAATGCATACCGCATGCTCCTGCAGAGTGGCAGTGAGCCAAAAGGAGCCACATCATCACGATACAATCTGGCCTGCGCCCTCTACATGCAGGGAAAATACCGTGAAGCCGCATCCCTCTTTGCTCACAAGGCTGCCTATACACCGCAACAACAGGCTACAGCCCGCAAATCGCTTTTCAATGAAGGCAATGCGCTGGCAATGAGCGCAATCAACACAAGAGAAAAAACAGAAAAAACAGAGCTCTTCCGACGTTCACTTGCCCGCTTCAAATCAGTGCTTCTCGGTGATCCGGATGACGGTGATGCAAAAATCAACTATGAAATAGTACAACGCTACCTTCAGGAACTGGAGAGTCCTCCTCCGCAACCCTCTTCCGGATCCGGAAATCCGGCCAATGCAAACCCTGATTCAGGAATCGGTAGCGATGTGGCGTCACGCATTCTCGAAAAAGCACAGCAGGATGAATCCTCACTGATGCGGCAAATTCCCCGGAGCAGCAAAGCTCCTGCCGAGGAGAGCCGCAACAACCGGGACTGGTAGCACCATGGCTGCACATAAAAAAGTTCTGCTGGTTTTTCTTCCTTCTGAAAGCGGAGTTGACGGTGCCCGATCGCTCTACAGCGAGAGCCTCAGTAACCCGCTTGCCACCTGGTTCAACGGTTCACTGAGAACCCTTATCAAAAAAAGCCAGTTCGCCATTCCTCCACTCTCACTCATGATCCTCAGCTCAATTGAGGTCCCGGGTGTAGAGCAATCTATCTGCGACATGCGCTTTGAAGCGTTTCCGTTTCATGAAAGCTGGGATCTTGTCGGACTCAGCGTTCAGACCGGAATGGCCCGGCAGGCGTTTGATCTTGCCGACCGGCTTCGCAGAGAAGGAACCCCTGTCGCGCTTGGCGGAGCACATGTAACACTCTTTCCTGATTCATGCAGACCGCATGCCGACCTGCTGGTTCACGGCGAGGCCGACGACCTGTGGAAAGAGGTACTCACCGACCTCAAGTCAGGATGCCTGAAGCCCGACTACTACTCCGGAAGTTTTCCGGATATGAGTATTGCAAGACCGGTCAGTAAAGCCTCCCTGATTCCAGGCCGCTACTTCACGACCAACCTGATCCAGACCGGAAGAGGGTGCCCGCACCATTGTGATTTCTGCAATGTGCATGTTCTCAACGGCCATACACTCCGCCGAAGGGCAATCAGCGATATTGTGAGTGAAGTGGCGCGCTTTCAGAGGGATGACCAGAGGATCTTCTTTTTTGTCGACGACTCCATCAACGCCGATCCGGCTTATGCCCGTGAGCTCTTTGGCCAACTTATACCCCTTAGAATCAGCTGGTTCGGACAGGCAACAACAACACTCGGCCAGCAGCATGAGCTGCTTGAAACCTTCGCCCGGTCAGGATGCCGCGCACTGCTTGTGGGCATCGAGAGCATTGAAGCAAAAAGCCGAAGCGCTCACAAAAAAAATCAGAACAGGAGCAGTGAGCTTGCAGGAGCAATCAAAAGCATCAGGGAAGCAGGCATCAGCCTTTATGGAAGTTTTATTTACGGGCTTGATGGCGATACACTCGATACTCCGGCAGCAATTCTTGATTTTATCCGGGAAACAGGACTCGACGTCCCCGGCATCAATATTCTGCGACCCACTCCCGGTACCAGGGTTTTTGAACGGTTGAGAGAGGAGGGGCGACTGCTCTTTGACCCCCGCGACATCACGGCCTTCCGATACACCTTTGGCCAGGAGATGCTCTACCGGCCAAAAAACATCGATCTTGAAGCTTTTGTTGAGAGCTACTCCGCCCTGACCCGAAAAATATTCACCATAAAAAACTCGGTAACAAGGGGTTTTGCCGCACCTTCCGCCAAAGCTGCGGTCATGCTCTTCAACATCTTCTACACGCATCTCTATGCTCTTTCACGCCACGACCTCAAGCATCAACTCGCTGCAAACAGAGTGGAAAATACCATTTTGCCTTACGATGAATAATTTATAAACTGTCCCTATATTTTCAGCAGCTCATCCGGCTCAACAACGTTAATCCGACACCATCATGACCATGAAACCACTCCTGCCTCTCTTGACCGTAAGCCTCTTTACACTCGGTGCCTGCGGACTTGAAAAACCACCGGCAAAAATCGTATTCCCTGAAGATAAAACCGCCACGGCTCCGGCACCTGCAGCAGCTCCTGCTGCACCGGCAGCTCCCGCAGCTCCGGTTGATCCAAAGTTTGCTGCAGCAAAAACCCTCTACGACGCAAGCTGTGCCTCATGCCACGATGCCGCCTTGATGGGTGCACCGAAACCCGGCGACAAGGCCAACTGGGCACCCCGCATTGCTCAGGGAATCGCAACCGTTGAAAGCAATGCCATCAAAGGGTTCCAGGGCAAGGTTGGCATGATGCCTGCAAAAGGCGGCTCAACCCTTACCGACGACGAAATCAAAAGCATCGTAGCCTATCTTGTTGAAGTATCAAAGTAAAAGTGTACTCCATTTTTCACTGCAGAGGGAGCCTGTCACACAGGCTCCTTTTTTTATATCCATGATAAGAATCTGTTGCTTGATGGGGTTTTTGTGGAAATTTGGATTGGTGGTGTTATAATTAGTATTAATCAGGTTGTGTGCTTGCTTGCACACAACATCATACATCTAAATTTAAAGGAGTATTTCCAATGTCCCGTATTCTTTCTGCGGCCCTCTGCTCGCTCGTTGTTTTTGCTGCGGGCTCTTCTGATGCCTTTGCTGCCAATGCTGCTGCGGGTAAATCCGTTTACGATGCAAGCTGTGCAACCTGCCATAAAACCGGCCTGATGGGCGCTCCAAAGCTCGGTGATAAAGCCGCATGGGCGCCCCGTATCAAGCAGGGATTGCCGGTTCTGGTTGCCCATTCAATCAAGGGATTTCAGGGCAAGGCTGGCATGATGCCTCCAAAAGGTGGCAACGCAAAGCTGACCGACCAACAGATCGGCGATTCAGTAGCCTACATGGTCTCCGGATCAAAATAGGATTGATACCTCACGTTAACATGAGCGGGAGCTGAACCAGCCGGCCCCGCTCTTTTTATTGCGCCATTAATACACACGCCGACACAATTACCATAAATACCGGATGATTTTTCTGCCGATATTTGGATAGCTTGTGTTTTAATCGTATTAATAAAGGTTTGTGTCTACACGCACACAACAGCATATCATCCCATAACAACCCCGAAAACAATAAAAGGAGTAACCTCTATGTCTCGTATTATCTCTGCGGCCCTCTGTTCGCTCGTTGTTTTTGCTGTAAGCTCTTCTGATGCCTTTGCCGCCAATGCAGCAGCAGGCAAAGCTACGTATGATGCCACCTGCAAAACCTGCCACGCTGCAGGCCTGATGGGCGCCCCCAAGCTCGGCGACAAGGCCAACTGGGCACCCCGCATCAAAAAAGGCAATGCAGTTCTGGTCTCCAATGCCACCAAGGGATTCAAGGGTGCTGTTGGCATGATGCCTCCGAAGGGCGGCAATGCCAAGCTGACCGATGCACAGATCGCCGATGCAGTAGCCTACATGGTCTCGGCATCGAAGTAAGCTCGATAAGAACATTCAGATAAAAAAAGGCGGGATAATCTCCTGCCTTTTTTTATTGTCCGGTTGTCACTACGGTTAAAAAAGAAATCATTCGAATCAATGGCTCGGTATTGTCACCGCCCCTGCTTATTTTATTAAACAAAGACAAATAAGTTTATAGCACGTAAAAACAATGATGCCACACTCTGAATATCTCGGCTATGCTGCCGGCATCATTACCACCCTGGCATTTCTTCCGCAGGCTTTCAGGATTTTCAGCACCCGTCGAACACGCGACATCAGCCTTCTTTGGGCTCTTGCAATGAATACCGGTATTGTACTCTGGCTCCTCTACGGCATTGCAAAAAATGACCTGCCGATGATTGTCGCCAACAGCATCTCCCTCATTCTGCTCATGATCATTCTTTTTTTGAAACTGCGCTACCGATGAGAGTCAAAGAGCTCCGGCACCGGAATGGAAAATTCACTGAAAACATGTACATAGCGATAGACAATGCAGACAAATAAATAGCTCACTCAATGAACAGCCTTCATCTCGGATTCATCGGAACAGGAAGAATTGCCCGTGCGCTGATTGCCGGTCTCAGCGAAAAAGCCGATACCGTTATTTCCGGTTATGACAGGGAGCCTGCTGCCCTGGCCTCCATTGCCGCCGACTATCCGGTTAAACCATGCCACTCGATTGAGGAGCTTGCACAGTGCTCAAGGGTAATCATTCTTGCCGTCAAACCATATCAGATTGCAGAGGTGGTCGGAGTGCTGAAACCGGCGCTCGGCCAGGATCATCTGCTGATCAGTGTGGCTGCGGGCATATCCTCTGAATTCATCAGAAAAAGTGCTCTTGACACCACAAAAGTTATCCGGGTCATGCCCAATACTCCGGCATTTGTTGGTGAAGGTATGACGGCCGTCAGCAGAGGAAAAATGGCCTCAGACCTGGATGTGGCCCTTGCCTGTGACCTCTTCAGCGCGATAGGAAGGGTAGCCGTACTTGACGAGACACAGATGGATGCGGCAACTGCGCTCTCCGGAAGCGGCCCGGCCTATATGTTCCATATTCTTGATGCACTTGCAGCAGGAGGAGCTGCATGCGGCCTTACGGAAAATGAAGCCCGTATCCTGAGCGCACAAACCATGCTGGGAGCTGCCAAAATGGTGCTCTCGGGAGATAAAAGCCCGGAAGAGCTCAAACGGGAGGTAACAACACCCGGCGGCACTACAGAGGCCGGGTTGAAGGTGATGGATGAACAGAACATCCGGACCACTCTTATGGAAACCGTTGCAGCAGCAGCACTTCGATCCAGGGAACTGATGAAATAAACACTATGGAAGGAGGAGTTGATTATTTCCGATTCCGGGCGGCCGTTCTGCTCGTTACCCTGCTCTGCGGCTCTGCCGCTTACGCAGCATCCGGAGATAATGCCGCAAACAAACCCTTCCTGCTCTCCTCGATCAGCAACAGCCGTCCATGGGTAGGCGAAGAGACCATGCTCACCTATCGGCTCTATTTCAAGGATATCGCCCCGAAAATATCCAATGAAACAAACCCTTCGTTTCAGGGCATCTGGGCAAGGGAGTCCGTCGCTGAACGCTATATCAAAAGCATCCCGGTCACCGTTCACGACAAACCATTCAGAAGTGCTGTGCTCAAGCAGTTCAGGGTTGCTCCTGTACAGAGTGGGCCGATAAAAATTTCAGGCTACAGCATGCTTTGCTCACTCCCCCCGGAACCGCTTCTGAATAGTGAAAAAAACCCTGCTGAAAACCGTATTCAGCTCAGGGCTCCCGATATTTCCATATCAGCACGTGCACTGCCTGAACCTCTGCCGGATGGGTTCTCCGGGGCTGTCGGCACGTTCCATCTTGAACTCTTTGCCGATAAATCAACACTGAAGGGGGGAGAACCCCTTAAACTGGAGCTGGTACTTTCAGGAACCGGAAACCTTTTTACCCTTAAACTGCCACCGCTTCATCTACCTGAAAGCTTTCGACAGAGTCCGCCGGATGTGACAACAATCCTGAATAAAGAGTCGGTTGAGACTGCGGGAAGCAAAACGTTAACGGTTACATCCTGGCCACAATCGCCTGGCAGCTTCACCATCCCGGCAATCAGAACGGTTGTGTTCAACCCGAAAACAGCACAATTCATCACGCTGCATTCCAATCCCGTCACTCTATCCGTAACCAAAACCGCAGAGGGATCCGGATCCCCGAGTGAACCCATGTCACCCCGAAACAGCGATAGTGAATACACAGGAACCCATTCAGGGCGCTGGAAAATCGTTGCGGCAACCCTGCTGCTGCTGGCCGCAGCAGCACTTTTCATACTCAGAAAAAAACAGATAGAGAGGCAAAAAAGCGGTGCAGGAGTGCAGCGCGGAGAGTCCGGTACCGATATCAGTCAATCTGCCGCCAATGTCAAACAGCAGCTTTTTGCCCTGCTCAGAGAGAAAGGGATAAAAAGTCCTGGCGGGCTGACAAGAAAAGAGCTGAATAGTGCACTACGGGAAAACGGAATCACCAAAGAAGTTATTGCGGAAGTCACGGAACTGCTTGAGGCACTTGACCGGGTACTTTACGCACCCTCCTCAAATCAGGCAAACCCTCTTCCCGAGAGTGTTGCCGCAAAGGCCGAAAGCCTGCTGCAAAGAATCAAAACCTTCGACGGTACTCCCCGGAAATAGCGCCCGGCAGAGGCCAGACTCCAGGCCGTCAATAACTGGTCATCGCACCATGAGAAGTCAATCCTGCAGTGAGGCAAGAGTCAGCGCCACTTCGGGATAATCGGTTATGATTCCTTCCGCGCCCAACTGCTTCATCCTCACCATATCCTCAGGGCGGTTCACCGTCCATGGAATCATACCAATCCTCTTCGCATGGAGATATTCCGCCGTATCGCGATCAACAAGTGAGAGATGGGGATTGAGATAGCGGGGCAAAAAGCCCAGTTCCGGGAGATAGCGATCGATATGCTCTCGCTCTGCAATCAATAAACCATAGCAAAGCTTCGGGTTCTGTTTCCAGGCGGCCCTGACCAGCCGGTGATCGAAAGACTGGAGACGAACCTGCCCGGAGCGAGCCGTATCTTCGACAATCCGGAGAACAAGGGCCGCATACCTATCCGGTTCGGGATGAAAAACACCATCCTTGTCCGGCCAGGATTTCAGCTCCAGATTATAGACCATTCGCCCCTTCATACCCCTCGATGCCATATAGCTGTCAACCTCCCTGAAAACCGTTGAAAGCAGTGGCTTGTAAGTTGATATCCGCTGCTGGAGAGGAAAAGAGGGGTGCCGCCCGCCACAGTCGAAAGCGGAAATATCGGCATAGGTCATGTCGTAGATAGGATAGCTCATCCCCTCATCTGCGGCAAGAGGACGTCCTGCGGGGTCATGACAAAGGGGGCCTGAGAGCCATGGATCGTGAGAGACGACAATCTCATGATCTTTTGAGACCACAAGATCAAGCTCCAGAACGCGCACCCCGAGATCTGCCGCCTTGCAGAATGCCTGGAGGGTGTTTTCAGGGAAAAATGATCTTGCCCCCCGATGTGCCTGGATTTCAAATGTCATGATGCAAACGGAAACAATAACGGATAGCTAAAGCAATACCGGATGCAAATAATAAACGTAGTTTGCTGGTCAGCAAAGTGCTGTGGATCTGCATCATTAAACTTAAAAAAAAAAAGTGCTTTCCCATTACAGAACGGGCAGATGGAAATCAGGTGACAGGTTCGGGCGGATTGTCAGCAGTACCGGATAGAAACCCGGCTAAAATCAGTATCAGATGCAGTAGAGCAAAAAAAACGGTTGCACCGGAACGCTCAGTCCTATGCGTTTCGATTACCGGAAACCGGACGTGATACTTTTGAAAAACTCTTTTTCTTCGGCTTTCTTTTCTGAAGCTTGTTTGCCTCCGCACTTTTTGATAACGGATGCTTGCCGGTACCGCTCACACCGGAACTGACGGAAGTTGTTTTGTTTCTGATTTTGTTAAACCGATTTTTTCGATACTTCTTTTCAAGGTCGGCATAAGGACTGGGCGGGTCTGGAGAGGTCTTGTAGTTATTAAAATTTGGTTCGTCAATGACCTCATCAACATCATCCAAAACCACGTCGGGATGAACTTTTTTAAGCAACTTGTTTCTGTTTATGTTCACAAATCAGGAGTATTCCTTTTACTCACGATTATTACTGAAGGGATTCCAATTTACAATTTTAGAAGCAAAATGCAAATGATAGTGTCAGGAAGCCTCCCTGTATAACGATGAATACCGATACCGGTGTAGAACAAATAAAGAGCTGCAACAATCCGTATAGTGTTTTTACATTGCTTGTTGACTGTTTATGTATTAATTTTGCATTATTTCATTTATAACAAGGGAGCTCCACAATGGATATTCGCAGACTGATTCTTGCCGTTATTCTTCCTCCTGCCGCCGTCACCAACAAAGAGGCCGGAACAATCATGCTGACAGGAATTCTGACCGTATTCGGCTGGCTGCCGGGTGTTGCTGCGGCTCTTTTCCTCATATCCCAGGAAAATCGTCAGGAAAAAGCCTGAGACGGTCAAGGCGAATTTTCATTGTGGGGCTGATTTCAGATATCCCGAGCCATCGGGAAGAGAGAAAGGATAGCGTAAAGATTTCTTTGTAAAGAGAAGATGAACACCATGAAGCTTCTTGTTGCTATCGACTTCTCGAAATCTGCAGTCAGAGTTATTGATGAAGCGGAAAAACTTGCCAAAGCCTTGATGGCTGAAGTTTTTCTGCTTCATGTCATGCCGCCCCTCTCTCCGATCATTGATGTCACTCCCGATGCTGAAGCACTTCCCTTTGAGATGGAGAAGCTCCTCCCGCATTCCGGTTCTGCAACAGAAAAACTGCACGAGATCTCCGGCAGACTGCAAGGGCATGGTATCGAGACGACCATCATTCTGACACACAACTCTGAAGTGGAAGCCATACTTGATGAGAGCCGCAAAAACAGTGTTGATATGATCCTGCTTGGCTCTCACGGACATGGGGCACTTTACCATCTCCTGATCGGCAGCGTTTCTGAAGGAGTGATAAGAAAGGCATCCTGCCCGGTCATTATCATTCCATCAAAAAAGCAGTAACCACTTATACGGAAATATCCTGCCGGTCTTACGGGAGCCTGTTCAGTGCACTGACAATAGCCTTTATGGAGGCAAGGCTGATGTTGGAGTCAATACCTGCCCCGTAAGAGATGCGGCCATCTGCACAGCCGATCTTGATGTAGGCGATTGCCAGAGCTCCCGAACTGCGACCAATTGCATGTTCAGCATACTCATCCACACTGAACTCAAGACCGCTTGCTTTGATGATCCCCTTGACAAACGCATCAAGCGGCCCATTACCCCTGGCATCAAAAGCAAACTCCTGCTCTTTCATCTGCACAACAGCACTGATCACCGTTGCCTCTTCATCATTTCGCTGAAGATCCTCGTCATCCCAACTGATATGGCACTTCTTCAGGATAACCGGCTCAACGAGCTTTACATACCCGGTATGAAAGAGATCGTGAATCTGCTCCGTCGTGAGCTCAATGCCTGTCCGGTCGGCTACTGCCTGAACGGCTTCAGCAAAATCAGGCTGCATCCACTTCGGAATCTGAATCCCGTAATCCTTCTCAAGCACATAGGCGACTCCGCCCTTTCCGGACTGACTGTTAATGCGCACAATGGCTTCATAGCTGCATCCCACATCCTCCGGATCAATCGGCAGATAGGGCACAGCCCACAATCCACCGGGCGACTGAGGCTGCGCTTTCATCCCCTTGCTGATGGCATCCTGGTGTGAACCGGAAAAAGCCGTATAGACCAGATCACCCGCATAGGGATGACGGGAGTGAATCTCCATTCGGGTACACCGCTGGTAGATTTCGCGAATCCTGGGCAGATCCGATAAATCAAGTTCGGGATCAATCCCCTGGGTAAAAAGATTAAGCGCCATGATAACGATATCCATGTTTCCGCACCGTTCACCATTGCCAAAGAGCGCGCCCTCAACACGGTCGGCTCCGGCCATCATGGCCAACTCTGCCGTAGCTACTGCGGTTCCCCGGTCATTATGAGCGTGAACACTGATGAGCACTGCCTCCCGATTCTTTATGTTGCGACAGAACCACTCTATCCTGTCGGCGTATATATTGGGCGTTGACATTTCAACCGTTGAAGGGAGGTTGAGGATGATTTTGTTCTCTTCAGAAGCTCCCCATACATCCATAACCGCATGACAGACTTCAAGGGCATAATCCAGCTCCGTGCCGGTAAAACTTTCAGGACTGTACTCGAAACGGATACCGGCAACACCGGACTCATCCTTCAGGCGACGGACAAGAGCTGTCCCCTCGACCGCAATCGCCTTGATCTCCTCTCTGTTTTTGCGGAATACGATATCCCTCTGCAGGTGCGATGTCGAGTTATAGAGATGCACAATGGCATGCTTTGCTCCGCTGATGGCATCGAACGTCCTGCGGATCAGATGCTCGCGCGCCTGGGTCAGAACCTGGATAGTGACATCATCCGGAATCAGCCCCTGCTCTATCAGGCGACGCACAAAGGCAAACTCGGTAGCCGAAGCTGATGGAAAGCCGACCTCAATCTCCTTGAAACCGACAGAGACAAGAAGCTGAAGCATGGCAACCTTCTCCTCTACACTCATCGGTATCGGCAGCGCCTGATTACCGTCGCGAAGATCCACACTGCTCCATATCGGCGCTTTGGTAATGCGCCTGTCGGGCCAGCTCCTTGACGGCATTTCAACCGACGGGTATGGTGCGTATTTTCTGAAATTCATCTTTTTCATTGCTCCTCATCCTCCTTTAGTCATCTTTAAACGATAAAAGCCACCTACCCTCTGAGGGCGGCGGCTTTAAAACTGTTTTTCTCTACTGTAAAAAAACGAACTAAAAACCGCAACCCCTCCGAGCCATGATGCTCTGTAGCAGACCAAGGGAAAGCTGCAGTATGCCGGTGTTCGCTGTATACATGATTGCTGTCACAAATAAAACTCGTGTATTGACCTTTTGTCAAATATAAAAAAATACCCGAAGCATGCAAGAACAGGTCGGACGCCCTGGATCAAATGGCCGTGCAGGGAAATAAAACAGGCATCCGGAGTAGAGTTCAGGAGGCCCGCACCGCGATCAGCTCAAGTACCTTGCTGCCATCTTTACTGAAAAGCTTCAGAACTGCGCCGGATATCTCATATCGAGCAACCTGCCGAAGCGCCTTGATAAACTCCCGCTCTCTTGCCATAATCACCGGAGAGCAAGCCATCTCCGTCCGGTCTGCCGGAGTTAAACGCAGAAGGTCGGCAGTGCGACTGTATGAACCCATAAACGAATTACAACCGGTGTATCCCCTGATATAGCCGGAAGCATAAAGTACCAGGGATACATCCAGCTTCTGACCAGGTAAAAACATAACCCGGCTGCCATTTATTTCCACCGCCCTCCATGTTGTATTGATCAGGGGCTTTCTCTGCTCCGGCTTTGACAATTGCTGTGAACAGCCGCTTGCAAGCAGCAGCATCGACAGCATCAACACCGCAAATCGCCTGTAGTCCAGCCATCCATGAATGTTCATATCATGCACCATCTTTGACATATTCCAATCAGTTGAAATTCCGGAGCCCTGAGAAATGAAGACTCCTGTCAGTAAGAATAGTAATTACTGTTCCGGCATGCAAACAGTTCGGAAGGAGAAAGTAAAGGAGAAAAAGGAGTACAGGGAGATCAACGTTCCATACCGGCTGACGGGATCGAAAAATGCACAAAAAAACACAATGCAGGTTTGTATTTAAAAATTACAAATGTATATTATCTGCCCATTAGCACACCAGCGTTGATGGCACAGATTCCGCGATAGCTCAATGGTAGAGCATGCGACTGTTAATCGCAGGGTTGCAGGTTCGAGTCCTGCTCGCGGAGCTGAAAAAAGCAGATGTATCGGAAGATACTTCTGCTTTTTTGTTTCCCTGAAAACATGCAGCCCGGCTGCTTGATGATGTGCAATTCACGCTTTTCATTTTCCATAATAATTTTTGTACATTGGTGTTCTTTTACTGAAAAGAGGGTATATGCATAAAGAAAAAGCGCTGATAGAGATTCCGCTCGCGGGTCTTGTGCAGGGAACCCATGAATTTGATTTTACCTGTAAAGCTCGTGATTTCAGGGATCAGCAGTTTACGGATGCCGGCTTCACCGATGAGGTACATGTGCGGGCGACAGTCGATAAAAGTGAGCGCGAGGTGACGGTAGCAATTGAAGCATCAGCTGATGCCAGCTTTACCTGTGACATTTGTCTTTCTCCGGTATCAAAAACTCTTGAAGGCACGTTTTGTATATATTATGTCTGCGGTGAGCCTCCTGAAGAGGAGCAAACCGGTGATGAAGAGTACCGAATTCTCGACAGCAATGCGATTGCGATTGATATTACTGAAGATGTGAGGGAGACACTGCTGCTGTCGATACCGATGAAAGTAACCTGTCAGAATAATCCGGAGTGCCGACTTTATAGAAGCGAAGAGGCAGATCAGGCCGCTCAGCCCGAAAAGACAAGTTCATGGCATGAGTCGCTTGAAAAACTGAAAAACAAGTATTGTTAACTGATTATAAATAAAGAGGACAGTCATGGCCAATCCTAAAGCCAAAATGTCAAAATCCCGAAGGGATAAAAGACGAGCACAGTTCAACGCAAGAACCAAACCTGCCACCACGGTAAACTGTTCCAACTGCGGCGAACCAACCCTTCCGCATCGCGCATGCCGTCACTGCGGATTCTACCGTGGCAGATCGATAGTCGCCAAGTTGGCAAACAGCTGATCACCCTAACAAGACAAAAACCCCAATCATGTTGACTATTGCTGTTGACGCCATGGGCGGAGACAACGCTCCCGCCTGTGTGATCGAGGGAACAGTGCAGGCTTTACAGGAGAGTGACAACAGGTTTGAAGTTGTGCTTATCGGCCAGTCGGATAAAGTAGAACCGCTTCTTGCCGAATACGATATGAGTTCACTGAACCTGAAGTTTCTGCACGCCCCTGAAGTGGTGACCATGGATGATATTCCGGCCACCGCCGTCAAAACCAAACAGCAATCATCACTGGTGAAGGGTCTTCAGCTCTGCAAGGAAAAGCAGGCGGATGCATTTGTCAGTGCCGGCAATACCGGTGCACAGATGGCCGCTTCGCTCTTTGTGCTCGGAAGGATACCCGGCGTACTTCGTCCGACCATCTACGCCTATTTTCCCCGTCTCGGTGAAGGGTTGACCAATATTGTTGATGTCGGAGCCAACGTAGACTGCAAGCCGGAAAATCTGGTACAGTTTGCTGAAATGCTGACCATCTACCAGCGCTACGGTGCAGGAATTGAGAAGCCCGTTACCGGCCTGCTCAATATCGGAGAGGAGGAGGGCAAGGGTTCAGAAACGCTCAAACAGACTTACTGGCTGCTGAAAGAGGCCGACAGTAAAGGGAAAATCAACTTTATCGGAAATATTGAGGGGCATGATATCCTGAAAGGGAAAGCCTCAATTGTGGTCTGCGACGGGCTCGTCGGCAATACCATCCTCAAGTTTGGAGAGAGCATTCCTGAATTTCTCGGCGCCCTGTTCAAGTCGTCACTTGAACAGCTCATGGCATCAGGCAGGATCGACCAGAGTACCGCAAAAATAACCTCGGAGATGTTCAAAGGAATGTTTGAGCCGTTTGATGTTGAAAAATTCGGCGGAGTTCCATTCCTCGGTGTTGACGGCATCTCTATTGTCGGTCATGGACGATCGTCGTCAAGGGCGATCAAAAACATGATCTATATGGCCGAACATATGGTTGAAAAACGTGTCAATGCTCATATTGCGGAAGTCCTGAACGAAAAGTAAACGCTTAATTATTATCCGCATCCCCGCTGTTGCCCGGCATTAAACCCTGAGCAGCAGGGTAATTTTTTGCTACATCCTGCAGAATACATCAGAAAGCAACCCATGAAAGCTGTAATTACGGCGACAGCCAAATATTTACCCGACTCGGTTCTGAGTAATCATGATCTCGAACTCATGCTCGAAACCAATGATGAGTGGATTCGGACAAGAACAGGCATCAGTGAACGTCGTATACTCAGGGATCCGGAAAAGGCGACATCCTACATGTGTGGAGAGGTTGCCCGGCAGCTTCTTGAGAAAAGAGGAATATCGGCAGACGATATCGAACTGATCATTGTTGCCACCATGACCCCGGACATGCTCTTTCCCTCAACGGCATGTTTTACCCAGAGTATCATTGGAGCAAAGAACGCATGGGCCTTCGACCTTAATGCCGCCTGCTCGGGCTTTCTCTATGCGCTGCAGACTGCATCAAAATTTATCGAATCAGGTCTCCACAAAAAAATCATGGTCATCGGTGCCGACAAGATGTCGGCAGTTATTGACTATACCGACCGCTCAACGGCAATCCTGTTTGGTGACGGCGCCGGCGGAGTCATCCTTGAACCGGCAAAGGAAGAGGGGTTTGGTATTCTTGATGCACGCATGTACGCCGATGGCGAAACCGGTACCGACCATCTGCTCATGACCGGCGGGGGAAGCCGCCATCCGGCTACCCATGAAACAGTTGACAAGAGAATGCACTATATCTATCAGGACGGGAAGCAGGTTTTCAAATCAGCCGTTATATCAATGGCCAATGTTGCCGAAGAGATCATGACGCGCAACCGGCTCACGGCAGATGACATTGATTACCTTGTTCCGCACCAGGCCAACCAGCGAATCATCAACGCAACCGCCGAACGGATGGGGCTTGATGATGCCAAAGTTGTTTCGAATGTCGGTCGTTACGGCAATACAACAGCGGGAACCATCCCTATCTGCCTTGCCGAGCTTGACGAAGAGAAAAAACTGCATAAAGGCTCAAACCTTGTTCTGGTCAGTTTCGGCGCAGGCTACACCTGGGGCGGCATCTATCTGAAATGGAACCAGTAACCATTCACCCAACCGGGCAACCATAAAATACATGAAGGCATTTGTTTTTCCGGGACAAGGCTCCCAGTATTGCGGCATGGGGAAGGATATTTTCGAAACCTACCCCGCCGCACGAACCCTGATGGAAAAAGCTGACGCGATACTCGGCTTCTCCATAACCGATATCATGTTTTCGGGCAGCGAAGAGGATCTTCGTCAGACAAAATATACCCAGCCTGCAATATTTCTGCACAGTGTGGCTGTTGCTACGCTTATCGGCAGAAAGGATATCGTCATGACCGCAGGGCACAGCCTTGGAGAATATTCGGCGCTCTGCATTGCCGGTGCCCTCAGCTTTGAGGATGCCATCCGTATTGTTGCAAAACGGGGCGAACTGATGCAGAATGCCGGGCAGCAGAATCCCGGAACCATGGCGGCGATCATCGGCATGCCTGATGCGGCACTTCCTGAATTGCTTGCAGAAGCATCAAGTGAAGGTATCGTTCAGGCCGCCAACTATAACTCTCCGGGCCAGATTGTCATTTCAGGCGATCTTGCCGCAGTAAAAAAAGCTGTTGCGCTTGCACCTTCAAAAGGGGCCCGCATGGCAAAAGAGCTTGTCGTTTCAGGTGCTTTTCACTCCCCGCTTATGAAGCCGGCTGAAGAGGCGCTCGCCCGGGCCCTTGAGCTGATCGACATAAAGGATGCTGAAATTCCGGTGTGCATGAACGCCGTTGCCCACGCGGTCACCGGTGCAGCGGAGATCCGCAAAAACCTTATTTTACAGCTCACCAGTTCCGTGCTGTGGTCGCAGTCCATTGAAGCCATGGTCAAGAGCGGCATTACAGCATTTGTTGAAGTTGGTCCGCAGAAAGTTTTGCAGGGACTGATCAAAAGAATCGATAAATCGGTCACAACTACAGGTATCGACACAGCCGCAGACATTCAGGCCGTTCTTTAAAATAAAATTGTGCAACAAGGGCACCGCTATAAATTGTCGTGAGCGGTTTGAGTACGAGGCGGACGGAGCGCAGAAACCGGAATGTACACGTAGTACTTGAGGATTTCGAGCACCAACCAACGAAGTAATCGAATCGCGGAACAAATTAATAGCGGTGCCCGCAAGGTCATAAACATCAACCGACAGAAACCATCATGTTTAAAGGAAAAATTGCTCTTGTAACTGGCGCAGCCAGAGGTATCGGGCAGGCAATCGCATTTGACCTGGCCGCCAAAGGTGCTGATATTGTCGTATGCGATATCAAAGCCGAATGGCTGACGGAAACAACGGAAGGTGTTGAGAAGCTCGGACGGAAGGCTTACTGTTTTGAACTCGACGTCACCAACGCCGAAGCGGTCAATAACACGGTCAATGACATTGCCGCTGCAACTGGCAGAATCGACATCCTTGTCAACAATGCTGGCATCACCCGTGACGGGCTTCTGATGAGAATGAGTGAAGAGGATTGGGATGCCGTGCTCACCGTCAATCTGAAAGGAACCTTTTCATGCACCAAAGCGGTCAGCCGCATCATGATGAAGCAGCGTTCGGGCTCGATCATCAACATCGCTTCAGTCGTTGGACTCATGGGCAATGCCGGTCAGGCAAACTATGCAGCATCCAAGGGCGGCGTCATTGCCTTCACCAAGTCGGTTGCAAAGGAGCTTTCATCCCGTAACATACGAGCCAACGCCGTCGCACCGGGATTCATCTCTTCAAAAATGACCGATGCGCTCTCCGACGACGTTCGTCAGAAAATGCTTGATGCCATACCACTCGCCAGCTTCGGAACACCTCAGGATGTAGCCAATGCCGTAGCATTCCTGGCAAGTGACCAATCCTCCTATATCACCGGTCAGGTCATCAGCGTCAATGGCGGTATGGTTATGTGATTTGGGCAAGGTTATTTTCTTCGTATATTGACAGACTTTTTTAAAAAATTTTCATACAACAACCAACTCTTAATCGGGAGAACACCATGACCCAGGCAGAAATCAAAGACAAAGTATACGATATTATCGTCAGCAAGATGGGCGTCACCAAAGATCAGATCAAAATGGAATCAAAATTTTCCGATGATCTCGGTGCAGACTCACTTGACACGGTTGAATTGATCATGGAGCTCGAAAACGAGTTCGGCGTTCAGATCCCGGATGAAGATGCTGAAAAGATCGGCACCGTACAGCAGGCTATCGATTACATCGTCAGCAAAAAGTAATCAGCAATCCAGGGCAAGGCAGGCAAAAGGAAACCAGTTAAATCAGAATCTATGGCTCAGGAGCGTAAAAGAATTGTCATTACCGGAATAGGGGTCTTAACACCTATCGGTCTTTCCAAGGAGGAGTTTTGGGACTCTCTCTATCAGGGAAAGAGCGGAGCCGCGCCTATCACCTATTTTGATACCACTGATTTCGCAACAACCTTTGCCTGTGAGCTGAAAGGATTTTGTGCAGCGGATCATATCGACAGAAAATCTGCTGACAGAATGGATCCATACTGCCAGTATGCCGTTATCGCCGCAGGTCAGGCACTGAAAGATTCAGGGCTTGACCTGAAGGAGATTGACCCGCTCAGAATCGGAGTCGTTCATGGTTCCGGTATTGGCGGAATGACCACCTATGAACAGCAGTTCGAGACCTTCCTTGAAAGAGGTCCGCGCCGCATCAGTCCCTTCTTTATTCCGATGCTGATCCCCGACATTGCTGCCGGGCAGATCTCCATTCGTTACGGACTCATGGGTCCGAACTATGCAACAGCGTCGGCCTGCGCAACCTCACTGCATGCCATTATTGATGCCTGCCTCCTCATTAACGCAGGAATGGCCGATTATATGGTGTGCGGCGGTTCAGAGGCCCCGATTACGAGAATGAGTGTCGGCGGCTTCAACTCTGCCAGAGCGCTCTCTACGCTCAATGATCGGCCCCAGGAGGCGTCACGCCCTTATGACCGTGACCGTGACGGCTTTGTGATGGGTGAGGGTGGCGGAACCCTGATTCTTGAATCCCTTGAATCAGCAAAAGCACGCGGAGCAAAAATCTATGGCGAAATTGTCGGCGTAGGCGCTACTGCCGATGCCTATCACCTGACAGCCCCGCACCCGGAAGGGCTTGGAGCGGTCAATGCCATGAGAACAGCCATTGCCATGGCTGGAATTGCCCCCGAAAAAATTGATTATATTAACACCCACGGCACCTCCACCCCGCTTGGTGATCTGGCAGAAGTTGCCGCAATCAAGACGGTCTTTGGAGAGCACGCCCACAAACTGAGCATCAGCGCGACAAAATCGATGACCGGCCACTTGCTTGGCGCTGCCGGAGTGGTTGAGTCGATTGCCTGCCTGCTTGCCCTGCAGCATCAGACGGTTCCTCCTACAATCAACTGCGACAACCTGGACCCGGCAGTTGACATTGATGTTACACCGAACACACCGAAAAAACGGACAATAGAGTATGCGCTCAACAACGGGTTCGGCTTCGGCGGTCACAATGCATCACTGATTTTCAGGAACGGTTCATCCCTCTGAGGAGCAAGATTGCTGCCACTGGAGAAGTTTTGGGAAAAGCTGAAAGGCCTGGCTGATTCAACTGATGGTGGTAACGGGAGTAATGAAACGGTTACGGCGCTTTCAGAGGAAACCATAGCCTATCTGCGCAGACTTGTCGGTGAACCGGCAAGCAACCTGCTGCTCTACCAGACTGCCCTGACACACCGCTCGGTTGTCCATGACCCGGCAACCCAACACCTTGTTGAATCCAACCAGCGCCTTGAATTTCTGGGTGACTCGGTGCTCGGCCTGCTCATTTCCGATTACCTCTTCAGAACATTTCCCTGGAGTGCCGAAGGAGAGCTTTCAAGCAACCGCTCCAAAATCGTCAATCGGAAATCCCTTGCCGGATTTGCCGCAAGCATGAACCTCGCCGACTACCTCCTTACCGGAGAGTCAGCCGACCGAAATAAAATCACCTCCAGCGACTCCGCGCTTGCTGATGCCTTCGAATCACTGACCGGCGCTATCTATCTCGACAAAGGGATCCTTGCTGCAGAAAATTTCATCCGCAAGCATGTGCTCGAACATGAAAACTTCAGGATGATTGTCGAAGCAGAACATAACTACAAAAGCCGCCTGATCGAATACACCCAGTCGCGCCACCTGCCAATGCCGGTATACTCAGTGCTTGAAGAGTCCGGAGCTGAACATGAAAAACAGTTCACTGTCGGAGTATCATGCAGTGACAAGTGCCTTGGAACAGGAACCGCCCGGAGAAAGAAAGATGCCGAGCAGCTCGCCGCCAGGGAGGCACTCAGCATCATCGACGCCGCAGAGAAGGAAGAGACCCCGATCTGACGTTCCGAACATCCCCGCCTGATTTCAAATCCCGCAAGAGGCTATCGATAGCTTTGGCTAATGCAACGCAGTAATAAACTCTTCAGCCGAAACTCCTGCTTGTTTTAATATTCCTGCCAATGTACCTGTTTTAATTTCACGATGGTTGGGAACAACGCATCCGTACATATCTTTGCGAAGAATAACATGGCTTCCTTTTTGCCTGACCACAGTAAATCCAAGGCGCTGCAGTGCTTTAACTGCTTCGCTTCCAGATACAATTGGCAGTTCAGGCATGGCATGCAACTTGAAAGGTTGTAAGTAATGGCCTTTTTTCAGCAAGTATTACAGGAAACTCCTCTAAATAAAGCTCGGTGGCTTCTCGTAAATTTGTTAATGCTTCTTCAATGTTTTCGCCTTGTGTGGTTGTGCCGGTGTCAGGATTATAGGCAACATATCCACCTTCAACTGCGGGTGTAAGAATTGCGGTAAGTTCCATGATGGATGTGCTAAAAATTTAACCGATGGTTTATTACCAATAAACATAAGAAATATTACTGCCAACATGCAGGCGGTTCATGCTCTGATGTGATAGCCAACCCATTCCGGCAAGCTTCACCTGCCACCCCTCCGACGAAGGAAGACAATTCTGATACCAATCAATTTCGATCCGGCATTAAAATCCCGCATATCCGTGAACACGCAGGGAACGCCGGGCTCCAGCCCGGCATAAAACGTAGTTAGTGTGCAGAGCTGAAGAGCAGTTAAATGGCGTAACAGGTGCAGTTTGTTATGACCGTCCCCTTTCACCACACCGGAATGCTTTCGCTTTACTGGCATACTTTAGTAACTTCACAGAAAGAATGTTGAAATAAAACCACGAGAAGCGCCGCCATCAGTCTATACCAATAAACCGTATCGGAAAGCTATGGTTAGAATTCAATAAATAAGTGAACAGATGCAACTATCTCAATGTTTTTCGGAATCCTGATTTCCATTTTTTATGGCGACGATGAACAACACCATACTCCGTATGTTCATGCACGATACCAAGGAAAAAGTGTTTCTATAGCCATTGAGGATGGTAATCTTCTTGCTGGAAATATCCCGACTCGACAGCTTCGGATGGTCCAAGTATGGATAGACATTCACAGGGAGGAACTTATGGCTGACTGGGAACTCGCATGCGCCGGTGAAGAGCCATTTCGGATCGCACCGCTTCAATAAAGGAGAATATTATGGAACAACTTCTTGATGTCATAACAGTAACAACTCATAACGACTTCACCCTCGAACTTGTTTTTGAAAACGGGTCAAGGCGAATATTTGATATGAAGCCATTTTTTGAAAAAAAACCCTTTAACAAGCTCTGCAACTCTCCGCTCTTCTTCAAAGCTTCTGTCAAGTATGGCACTGTAGTCTGGCCGGGCAATATCGATATTGCACCAGAGACACTCTGGAATAGGTCAGTACCTACGTAAACTGGATCACTTCAAACCGGTCATTCTGTTATTTCTGGCAGGTAAATATAGCGGTTGCTTTTATAGAGATCCCCTGATGTACTAAATTATTTTAATTTTGAACACTTCGAGTATTACCATGACGGGGAACGTAACAAGTCAATGGCCGCAGTTGGAGAAAGGCCACTCGATGAGCTACAACCCGTCAACAAGGCAGCAAAATGCTTCGCGATAAATAACAGTAATATAAACGCATTATCGCAAAATAACAAGCAAGCTAAAGAGAGCGAGGTTTTCGGATACTATTCTACCGGTGGCTCTGCGCTGAATTGCCGGAGGATTACAACGGAATACGGAACTGCTGTCGCAAATTTAATAGTCAGCTTCCTTCAAACAGTTCCGAGACATTATCAAAATTTCAAATCCACATAACAGGGAACGCCGGGCTCCAGCCCGGCATAAAACGTAGTTAATGTGCAGAGCTGAAGAGCAGTTAAATGGCGTAACAAGTGCAGTTAGTTAA
Organism: Chlorobium sp. KB01; assembly: GCF_001975465.1. Classification (NCBI taxonomy): domain Bacteria; kingdom Pseudomonadati; phylum Chlorobiota; class Chlorobiia; order Chlorobiales; family Chlorobiaceae; genus Chlorobium; species Chlorobium sp. KB01. The sequence goes on along the minus strand of NZ_MPJE01000115.1, from coordinate 27,468 downwards.
GACCGTCCCCTCGGTGGTTATACTGTCACGTAACCCGTCATGCCACTGCCGTCACAGCATTGAGCAAAGCGGACTATTTGCTTGCTGTTGCCTCAATCTGCTGTTCCAGTTGGTCACAGAATACCATGAGCTGGTCGATTTTGTCAAAGATTTAAAGAAAAACAAAGGGAGCTGACAATGGCTGTAGAGAGAACACATGGCAGCGTGAGCGAACTTTACGCAAAGCATGCGAGCACTGAAGAGTGCCAGGATTTTGTAAAGTTATTGAACTCAAAAAAACTTGCGAAGACATTGTTCGCACTTCGTTGCAAGGCTGGATTAACTCAAAAGGAGCTTGCCGCAAAAACAGGCCTGACGCAGAGCAAGGTATCGAAAATTGAACATTCGCAGGATGTAACCCTTACCATTGGTGATATCCTGCAATATTGCGAGGGGCTTAACGTACAATTGCACCTTGGTTTAATGCCGGAGGGATTGCCTCTTGTCCATAAAGTCAAGTTTCATTGGACCGAACTGCAGAAACATCTTGTAACAATTCGGGAAATCAGTAAAGGGGACTCCGCGATGGAGAGCGCTGCGAGAGATTTCACCTATGAGGCTGCACATAACATCACAAATGGCTTGCTTGAATGCCTTGGAAAAGTTATGCCCATTCAGGAAAAGGAAGAGCTGTTCACTGTTTCGGCTCCATCTGGCTCAAAAGAGGATCCTGAAGAGTGTAGCCCGGCAGTGCTATCCGGACGGTTTTGTCATCAGGAGGAGTAATCTGGTGACTACTGCCTGACTCCCTGTGTCAGCCCGTCTTCGCAGGTGTCATTCCGATTCCCCCCCTTGTCATTCCGAACGCAGAGAGGAATCTCCCGTTGGGCCACCAGAAATCAGATCCATCCTTTCAGTTCGGGATGGCAGATAAAAAGATCAGCATGAGCATATGTTGCGCGACTGAAAAATCTGAAGAATTTTTTTGATTGGCTTGAGCTTCTCTGCGCCTTCTTCTATATTGATCTACAGTTATTTTTACACCTCGGACCCACTCATGAAGTAACAAATACAATGAGAGAAAAACTGATTTTTGATCTGTCCCGTCCAGGACGCAAAGGCTATGCTTTTTCCGATCGCGATTTTACGGATAGCTCACTGGAGAGCATTCTGCCGGAAAAATTTCTGCGCAAATCACCCCCTGAACTGCCTGAGGTGCCTGAAAGTGAAGTGGTGCGCCATTTTGTACGACTCTCCAACATGAACTACCACGTTGACAAAAACATGTACCCGCTTGGAAGCTGCACCATGAAGTACAACCCCAAGATCAACGACTATACCTGCGACCTTCCGGGCTTCAGCACGCTTCATCCCCTCCAGCCCTCTGAAACAACCCAGGGAGCACTGCAGCTGATGTATGAACTTGCCGGGATGCTGCGTGAAATAGCCGGTATGGCGGCGGTATCGCTTCAGCCTGCGGCCGGTGCACACGGAGAGCTTACCGGCATCCTGCTTATAAAAAAATATCATGAGTCACGCGGATCAAAACGCCATAAACTGCTGGTGGTTGACTCGGCTCACGGCACCAATCCGGCTTCAGCCGCGCTTGCGGGATACGAGATTATCTCGGTGAAAGGCAATGCTGACGGCCGCACTGACCTCGATGATCTTGCCCGTAAACTGGACGGTGACGTAGCCGCCCTGATGCTGACCAATCCGAATACCATCGGTCTGTTCGAAAAAGATATCCTGCGCATCTCGGAGATGGTGCACAGCAATGGCAGCCTGCTCTATATGGATGGCGCCAACATGAATGCCCTGCTCGGCATTGCCCGCCCCGGCGATATGGGATTTGATGTGGTACACTACAACCTGCACAAAACCTTTGCTGCGCCGCATGGCGGCGGCGGTCCCGGCAGCGGACCGGTCGGTGTGAGTAAAATTCTTGAGCCATTCCTTCCGCTTCCTATCATTACAAAATATGAGAGCGATGAAGGTACGACCTACGCGCTCAATTACGACCGTCCGGAGAGTATCGGCAGGATGATGAATTTTTACGGGAACTTCGGGGTTCTTGTCAGGGCATATACCTACATCAGGATGCTTGGACCCGACGGGGTTCGCAGGGTTTCAGAGAATGCCATTATCAATGCCAACTACCTGCTCAGCCTCCTGCTTGAACGCTTTGATTTGCCATTTCCGAAGCCGGTCATGCATGAATTCTGTCTCTCCGGAGACCGGCAGAAAAAAGAGCACGGTGTCAGAACGCTCGATATGGCAAAACGGCTCCTTGACTACGGCTTTCATGCCCCGACCATCTACTTCCCGCTCATTGTCAGTGAGGCGTTAATGATCGAACCGACAGAGACCGAGTCAAAAGAGACACTCGATATTTTCGCAAAAGCGTTGCTCAGTATTGCCGATGAAGCTGCAAACAATCCGGAACTGGTGCTCTCAGCCCCGGTTACAACCCCGGTAAGACGGCTTGATGAAGCGATGGCGTCAAGGCAGTTGAATATATGCTGTTCGCTCTAAAATGAACTGATGGAGGGGGCTGCTTGATAGTTGTCGAGAGCGAGATAATGACAACTTAATTGCGACTCCCTGAGTAAATAATTCTTGACCTAACAATTTGTACCGTAACAATCATGCCGTTATATCATAAACTTCCGCCGGGATATGCCGTTACTTCGATCGAAAGTTCTTGTACTCAACAGCAGTTACGAGCCATTAACCGTTTGTGACGCCCAGAAAGCTGTTCTTCTTCTCTTTTGCGGTAAAGCCGTGCCGGTCACCCATAATCCTGAACGGGTAATCCGCACGGTTTCAACCAGTTTTCCCATGCCGAGCATTGTACGGCTTACCGTTTTTGTGCGGGTTCCCTACAAAAGGATTATGCTGAACCGTAAAAACATTCTCCTCAGAGATGCTTACCAGTGTCAGTATTGCGGGAGAACCGATCTGCCCCTTACCATTGATCACGTCGTTCCAAGATCCAGAGGCGGTGACTACTCATGGGAAAACCTGATAACTGCCTGCCGCCGCTGCAACACGAAAAAGGGCGATAAAACCCCGCGCGAAGCCGATATGCAGCCACTGAAACAGCCGATCCGGCCCAACAGCCTGATGTTCATGCAGCAGGTTACCGCTACGGTTTCCGATGACTGGAAACCCTACCTCTATATGAGCTGAGCAATTACAACTCTTTTCTGCGAAAAATATTTATAGCCTTTTTTTCTTATGGGCACCGGCTTTCCCGATTTACAGCTCCCTTCATGGACAACTGCGTATACTCCGTTTGATTCTGGCAAACTCCATTCTGACCATGACCGGATGCAGTTCACCATAGAACTTGCCCGAAAGAACACCCTGCATGGAACCGGCGGCCCCTTCGGTGCGGCGGTGTTTGAGCGCCACTCCGGCAATCTTGTTTCCATCGGGGTAAATCTGGTTGTCCGGAGCTGCTGCTCCCATGCCCATGCAGAGATGGTTGCCATAGCCATTGCCCAGAAAAAAATCAACTCCTGGACCCTTAAAACTGCAAAAAGTCCGCAGCATGAGCTGGTAACCTCCTGTGAACCCTGTGCCATGTGCTTCGGGGCCATTATCTGGTCGGGAATCTCCCGGCTGGTATGCGGCGCATCCACTGCTGACGCTACTGCCGCCGGTTTTGATGAGGGTCCGAAGCCGGAAAAATGGATTGAAGAGCTTGATAAAAGAGGTATTGATGTGGTAACCGGAATTTGCAGCAATGATGCAAAGATGGTTTTTCGGGACTATCTTGAAGGCGGCGGCATCATCTATAACCCGAACCCCTGACATGGGCACGTTGGATAAGAGCGTATTGTCCTGATTTTTTTTACTTTTCATACAGAAGGGCTCCGTTATAAATTGTCATGAGCGTTTTACGTGCACGGCAGCGCAGAAACCGGAATGGACACGGAGCACTTGAGGAGTTCAGGCACCGTCCAACGAAGCAATCGAATCCCGGAATACAGTACAAGTGGCGCCAATAAACTGACGGGGAAATATTCACCGATAACGGAACTACATGAACAGAAAATCACTCCTGCTGCTCCCCTGCCTGCTCCTCACCCTGCAGTTCCTTTTCAGTATGCCGTCCGCTTTTGCAAAGTCAAAACCGGGTGGAGAGCGATGGTGTGCCCAACAGATTTTCAGCCGTCAGGATCCCTCCATCGAAACAGCACTGCTGAATATGAGCCTCTCTGAAAAGGTAGGCCAGATGCTCATCGCTCAATCGGATGGAGAGTATAACCGCAAAAATGATATCGCATACCAGTTGCTGAGCCGTCTCGTACAGGAGGGAAAGGTAGGCGGCATCATGTTTCTCAAGGGCAATACCTTCGGCAGCAGCATGCTTGCAAACCATTTTCAGGCGATTGCTCCACGCCCCCTGATTTTAAGTGCTGATATGGAGAGAGGCCTGGCGATGCGGCTCTCCGGCGCAACCGAATTCCCTCCCAATATGGCAGTGGCGGCTACACGTGACCCGGAACTGGCCTCAAAAATGGCCAAAGCTATTGCCCTGGAAGCCAAAGCAGTCGGGCTTCACCAGAACTACGCACCCACCGTTGACCTGAACATCAACCCGTTAAACCCGGTCATCAACACCCGATCGTTCGGCGATAATGTCCCCCTTGCCATCACGATGGCCAATGCCATCATCGAAGGCATGCAGTCAAACGGTGTAATTGCAACCGCAAAGCATTTCCCCGGACACGGAGATGTAACGGTTGACAGTCATCTCTCACTGCCGGTGCTTCAGGCTGACCGTCGGCGCCTTGATGACTATGAACTGAAACCCTTCCGCTCGGCTATTGAGCACGGTGTTATCAGCGTTATGACCGGACATCTTGCGGTACCAAAACTGACCGGCACCATGGAGCCCGCCTCTGTTTCAAAAGTTATCGTGACCGATCTGCTCCGCAAAGAGCTCGGTTTTCAGGGGCTGATCATTACCGATGCATTGAACATGAAAGCGCTCTATAACGGTGAAAATGTCCCGGATATTTCTATTAAAGCCGTACTTGCAGGTAATGATCTGCTCCTCTTTTCGCCGGACCCGGAACTTGCTCACCGCTCCATTGTAAAGGCCGTAGAAGAGGGCGTAATCAGTATGGAGCAAGTCAATGCTTCCGTTCGCCGGATTCTCCAGGTTAAATTGTGGCTTGGCATTGAAGAGAGAAAGCTGGTCAATCTGAACCTTGTCAACATTGAATCAAGCCCTGAATCCCACAGGGTACTTGCAAAAGAGATTGCTATGCGCTCCATCACACTGGTAAAGGATGCGAACCATTACCTTCCGCTTAAACCGTTATCAACCGAAGAGAACATCCTTAATATCATTCTGCAGGATAAAGCGGACAGTGAAACCGGAAAGGGATATACAGCAAACCTTGATCGTTACTACAAGGTGACCCATATCAGAATTGATCCGGGAAAGGACTCCCTCTCCCTTGCAAATACCCTTGAACAGGCAAGCAAGGCTCCGGCCGTTGTTATCACCTCCTATGTCCAGATACACTCCGGTTCCGGAACACTGAAACTGACTGCAATGCAGCAGCAGTTCGTCCACTCGCTTGCGATGACGGTGCCAAAAGAGAAACCGCTTATCCTTGTCTCGCTGGGAACCCCTTATCTGATTAACTATTTCCCTGAAATAACCACCTACCTCTGCACCTATTCATCCAGTCAGACAAGTGAGGAGAATATTATCGATGTACTGAGAGGTGCACTTGAAGCGCACGGTGTTATCCCCGTTTCCCTTCTGGGAACTCCATCTGAATCCGGTACAATTACCAACCACTGATTATCTCTTGTATACCATGGGAAAAACCATTCGGGACGAATCAACCGCAAGCGCCTACTGGGCGGCTGTCAATACCTTCTGCGCGCTCAGGGATGTTCATGTTATAGCCGACGCTCCGGTCGGCTGCTACAATCTGGTCGGTGTGGCGGTCATGGACTATACCGACGCCGTTCCCTACCTTGAAAACTTTACGCCAACCAGCCTGACCGAAAAGGAGATCGCCTCATCAGGCAGTTCGGAAGTTGTCTGTGATATCATAGAAAAGCTCCGGGCTCCCGGCAGGCAGTTGATTCTGGTCTCAAGCGCAGAGAGCGAAATGATCGGCAGCGACCATGAGAAGATGCTCTTGATGAAATATCCCGATGTCCGGTTTTTTCCCTCGAACTCCCTTGGCGAAAATGAGTGGCAGGGCCGTGACCGTGCCTTGCGGTGGCTTTATGAACAGTTTGACGACCATAAACCGGCACGAGTCGAGAGCGGCTCCGTCAGCATTATCGGCCCTACCTACGGCTGTTTCAACAGCCCCTCGGACCTGGCCGAACTGAAACGGTTGATTGAAGGTGTCGGCGGCAGGGTTGCACACGTCTATCCTTTTGAAAGCTCTCTCTGCGATATTGCACTGCTGAAAAATTCCGATGTCATTGTGCAGATGTACCATGAGTTCGGAAGTGAGCTGGCAGGAGTGCTTGATCGCCCGGTATTGCAAGCTCCGTTCGGTATGAAAGAGACCGAGGAGTTCATCCGCAAACTGGGAGTACTGCTCAATAAAGAGCGTGAGGCCGCAGCATTCATGAAGGAGGAAAAGCGCACCACACTGAAACCGCTTTGGGACCTCTGGCGCGGTCCCCAGGCCGAGTGGTTCCCGACAATCCGATTTGGTGTTATTGCCGCTGAAAGTTATGCTCTCGGCCTGAAAACCTTTCTGCAGGATGAGATGGGCATGCAGTGCATCTTCTCCTATGACTCGGCAGATGCCGACAACACCATGGTCAGGAGTGAAATTCAGCAAAAACAGCCTCAGTTCCTCTTCGGAAGGATTGTCGATAAGATCTATCTGGCCGAACTTGATTCGAAAACACGATTTATCCCGGCAGGCTTTCCGGGTCCCATTGTCCGCCGCTCTCCCGGCACCCCCTTCATGGGTCACAGCGGCATGATCCATCTCTTGCAGGAGATTGTCAACGCCCTTTATGACATGCTCTTCAACTTCCTGCCGATCAACCGCCAAACTGCATCGGGGGAAGCTCCTGCAGGAAAGATGGCCTGGAGCAGTGAGGCCAATGCAATACTGAATGAAATAGTTAAAAAAGCGCCGTTTATAAGCCAGATCTCGTTCGGCCGGGAACTGAAACGAAAAGCCGAACTCTTTGCCCAAAAGCAGGGAAGAGACACCGTCACCCCTGAACTGCTGCAAATGATGAACTGATTTGGAGGTTTTTGATTTATTTCGTATCCTCCAAGTCCACATTCCGGACACGGGGTAACGGTAGCCGGGGTCACGAATTCATTGTCGTGACATCCAATACTGTGCAGCCCCCCCGATTCGGTACTACTAACAAGAAGAGGCTGTATTGATTTTTCCTGCGAAGCGACCATAAACCGTTGATTTCGCATGAAATAAAACGACAGGAAACAGAATGTCTGACAATCAGGAACAACTGGCAATGATAGCCATTACCCTGCCGGACGGGTCCGCAAGATCTTACCCTTCAGGCAGCACCGGTTATGATATTGCCCTCTCTATTGGGCGCAAACTTGCGCAGGACGCACTGGCTCTCAAAGTCAATGACACCCTTGTTGACCTCGCAACACCGCTCTATGCAGATGCCGAAGTGGCAATTATCACCTTCGATTCACCGGAAGGCAAGGATATCTTCTGGCACAGCTCCAGCCATCTTATGGCCCAGGCCATTGAAGAGCTGTTTGCTGGAAGCAGATTTGGCGCAGGCCCATCAATCGAGCAGGGTTTTTACTATGATATCGCTTCTGAGCACCGATTCAGGGAGGATGATCTCCGCCTGATCGAACAGAAGATGCTTGAAATCAGCAAGCGCGACAGCAAAATCGAGCGAGAAGAGATAAGCCGGACGGCGGCCATAGAATTTTTCAAAAGCACAAGAAACGATCCCTACAAGGTTGAGATTCTTGAAGATACCCTGAAGGATGTCGATACCGTATCGCTCTACCATCAGGAGGACTTCACCGACCTCTGCACAGGGCCGCACTTGCCAACCACATCGAAAGTAAAAGCGGTACTGTTGACCAACATCTCATCCTCCTACTGGCGGGGAGATTCGTCAAGAGAGCAGATGCAGCGCATATACGGCATCGCCTTTCCGTCGGAAAAACAGCTTAAAGAGTACGTTACCCTGCTTGAAGAGGCAAAGCGCAGGGATCACCGCAAACTCGGCACCGAACTTGAGCTCTTCTTGCTCTCGCCGGAGGTTGGCAGCGGTCTTCCTATCTGGTTGCCGAAAGGCGCAATCATTCGCAATGAGCTTGAGTCATTTTTAAAAGAGGAGCAGCGCAAACGCGGCTACCTGCCGGTCTATACTCCGCATATCGGTAATATTGAACTCTACAAGCGTTCCGGACACTATCCCTACTACAGCGATTCACAGTTTCCGCCGCTCACCTATCATGATGAAGAGGGTCGCAAGGAGCAGTATCTTCTCAAACCGATGAACTGCCCGCACCACCACCTCATCTACAGCTCGAAAATGCGCAGTTATCGTGACCTGCCCATTCGTCTGACCGAGTTCGGAACAGTCTACCGCCACGAACAGTCAGGTGAGCTGAACGGTCTTGTCCGTGCCCGTGGCTTTACCCAGGATGATTCGCACATCTACTGCCGTCCCGACCAGCTTGTTGACGAGATCTGCAGCGCAATAGAGTTGACCCGGCTTGTCTTCGGAACACTCGGGTTCAACGATGTTCAGACACGCCTCTCCATGCATGATCCGGAAAACCGGACCAAATACGGCGGTACAGCCGAAGTTTGGGCCCAAGCCGAAAAGGATGTGAAAGAGGCGGCCGACCGCATGGGTATAGAGTACTTTATCGGCATCGGCGAAGCAAGTTTCTATGGCCCGAAGATCGACTTTATTGTGCGTGACGCACTCGGAAGAAAATGGCAGCTCGGAACGGTTCAGGTAGACTATGTGATGCCGGAAAGGTTTGACCTCACCTATATCGGCAGTGACAGCCAGAAACATCGTCCGGTCGTCATTCACCGCGCACCGTTCGGCTCCATGGAGCGATTTATCGGTGTCCTCATCGAGCATACAGCCGGGAATTTCCCGCTCTGGCTTGCTCCGGTTCAGGCTGTGGTGCTTCCTATCGCCGAAGATGTGCATGACTATGCCAAAAGTGTTCATCAGGCACTCCTTGGAGCAGGAATCCGGAGTGAGCTTGACACCAGAAATGAAAAGATCGGTAAAAAAATACGAGAAGCTGAACTTGCGAAGGTTCCCTGCATGATCGTTATCGGACAAAAAGAGCAGGAGAGCGGCGAGGTTTCACTGCGTCGCCATCGCATCGGTGATGAAGGGCGCTTCACTGTTACCGGCCTCACTGAAAAACTTCTGAACGAGATTACAGCCAGAACCTGATTATCCAAACCAAACCTTAACGAATGAAGAAACAGAAGGTTACGACTCAAAAGCCAAAACTCACCTATCGGGTCAATGAGCAGATCCGTGTACCGGAAGTCAGGATTATTTTTCCTGACGGAACGCAGCAGGTGATGAAAACAATTGATGCAAAGCGGGTAGCCGAAGAAAGGAATCAGGATCTTATTGAGGTACAGCCAAATGCAATCCCCCCGGTATGCAAGTTTGACAACCTCGGAAAGTTGTTGTACAAGATGGACAAGAGGGACAAGGATCTGAAGAAAAAACAGAAGACCACGACCCTCAAGGAGTTGCGTTTTCATCCGAACACCGACAAGCATGATTTTGACTTTAAATCAGCCCATCTCGAAGAGTTTCTCCGCAAAGGAAACCGGGTTCGGGCAACGATTGTCTTTTTGGGTCGCTCAATCATCTATAAAGACAAGGGACTGGAACTGGCAGAACGGTTGACCGAACGACTCAGTGTTGTCAGTACCCGTGATGGAGAACCAAAGTTTGAAGGCAAGAAGCTTTTTGTCTATTTCGAACCGGACAAAAAGAAAATAGATGCCTATGACCGCATCAGGGCAAAAACAAATCAGCCGCCATCAGCGCCGCTGGCCCCATTGGCCGAGTCTGATCTGATAGAAGAGAGTGAAGAGTAAAAAGGAATTTTGAGGAATTTTATACTAAAAAACAGAGGACGATCATGCCTAAAATGAAATCACACCGCGGAGCATGCAAACGGTTCAAAGCTACCGCATCAGGAAAAATCAAGCGTGAAAGAATGAACGGATCGCACAACCTGGAAAAGAAGAACAGAAAGCGTTCACGCCGTCTTCACCAGTCAACCCTGCTTGACTCTGCCAAAGCAAAGCAGATCAAACGGATGATCCTTGCATAAATTTTCAACCTTAACTTTACACAACAATGCCTAAAGCAAATAATGCCGTAGCCTCACGGGCACGGAGAAAAAGAGTTTTAAAGAAAGCCAAGGGATTCTGGGGATCACGTGGCAATATTCTGACCGTCGTCAAGCATGCCGTTGACAAAGCCGAGCAGTATGCCTACCGTGACCGCCGTGCAAAGAAGCGCAACTTCCGTGCACTCTGGATCATGCGTATCAATGCTGCTGCCCGCCTGAACGGCACAACCTACTCCAGACTGGTCAATGCCATGCTGAAGAAGAATGTCGAAATAGATCGCAAGGCACTTGCCGAAATTGCAGTCAAAGACCCGGCTGCCTTCACCCAGATTGTTAAAGCGGTAATCGAATAAGATTTATTCCGGTATTAATGGAAAACACCATTCGCAGTTTACAGCAGGAGATCACTGACTTTGAGATTACCACTCATGCAGATCTTGAAGCATTCCGCCTTAAGTACACGGTTCGAAAAGGGCTCATTGCCGCTCTTTTCGGCCAGCTCAAGACGGTTGCTCCTGCTGACAAGCCGCGTATCGGACAGTTGCTCAACCAGCTTAAGCTGACCGCTGACAGCCGCATTGATGAAGAAGAAGCAAAACTCTCGGCAAATGCAGGTGACTGCGGTAAACGAATTGACCTTACTCTGCCGGGAAGACGCTATTTTACCGGCAGTGAGCATCCGGTACAGAAGGTGCTTGGCGAGATGAAGCAGATATTTTCGGCAATGGGCTTTGGAATTGCAACCGGTCCTGAGCTTGAACTTGACCGGAACAACTTCGACCTGCTGAACTTTCCTCCTGACCACCCGGCCCGCGACATGCAGGACACCTTTTTTGTAACCACCGGCGATGCGGATACCGACCTCCTTCTCAGAACGCACACCTCACCGGTACAGGTAAGGGTCATGCTCGACCGTGAACCACCGATTCGGGTAATATGCCCCGGAAAGGTCTATCGGAACGAAGCCATCAGCTCCCGCAGCTACTGTGTCTTTCATCAGCTTGAAGGGCTCTATATCGATAAAAAGGTATCCTTTGCGGATCTGAAGGCCACCATCTACTCGTTTGCTCGCCAGATGTTCGGAACAGATGTAAAGCTGCGTTTTCGTCCGAGTTTTTTCCCTTTTACCGAACCATCTGCAGAAGTGGATGTTACCTGCTACCTCTGCGGCGGCAAAGGATGCCGTGTCTGCAAAAAATCCGGATGGCTTGAAATCATGGGTTGCGGTATGGTCCATCCGAACGTCCTGCGGAACTGCGGCATAAACCCCGAAGAGTGGTCAGGCTACGCTTTCGGTATGGGTGTGGACAGAACGGTGCTCCTTCGCTACAAAATTGACGATATCCGTCTCCTCTTCGAAAACGATCTCCGGATGCTCAGGCAGTTCCCTGCATAAAGCTATGCATTGCACTACATCCCGAAACAGAAAAAGCGGCTCCGAAGCCGCTTTTTCATGTATCATCAGAATACTTCCATCTGGAAAGTTAAAGAACCGCCCAGGCAAGCAATCCAAGCGCACCGACACCGGCCACAGCCACTGCTGCTCCGCCGCCGCCGCTGCTTCCGCCGTCATCATCACTTGACTCTGCATTATGATCACTGTCGTGCGACGATGTGGTTGTAGCTGCTGTTGTTGTGGTTGCAGCCGTTGTTGTGGCTGCCGTCGTGGTCGTTGTGGCAGGTGTGGTCGTAGTCGTTGTTGTTGTAGTCGCTGCAGCACCATAATTAAGCGTTGTAGACCCTCCACCACCAAAAGTAAGGGTCTCCACGCTGGTAAGATGGAAGGTAAGACTGGTTCCTCCGCTGCTTGCACCGGTTACCGTGATCATACCATTTGCATCAGCCGTTCCGATGGTAAAGCCGGCACTTTTGTAACCGGCAGAAAATCCGGCATTCGCATAATCGCCAAGATAGAGATTATCGTTTCCAGCCAAACCATTATAGTCGTAAACATCACCGGATCTTGGTTTTCCACTGACACTCAAATCCAAATCATCAGCCGCAGCCGTTCCTGGAATAATAAAAGCCATATTTTCCTCCTGTTGTTATCAAAGATATAAGTAATGTTCAATAATAAGAGTTCAAGTCCTTAAGCAGCCTTAAGCGTGTCTTAATTTTTTCCTAAAAATGCAGTTGCATTGCTCTCGTTGTCAAAAAAAACCGCAAATCCAATCCTGTACCTGTAGCATACAGGCAGTGAATACGTCATGTAGGTACCTCTATTTATTTATTCAAAAACCCGATTACTGCGTTGGGTAGTGCTCGAAATCCTCATGTACTCCGTGTACACTCCGGTTTCTGTGCTCCATCCGCCTTGTCTTCGGGCTTCTCACGACAATAAATAGAGTGCCCATGTACTGCCGGAAATGAATGAGCCTGAAAGCTTTACTGACAGCTGCTCCTTCTTACGCTTAAGTAAGGAGCAGCTGTCAGGAGCCTGATCTCAGTTAATTAAAACAGGCGAGATACACCAAGCTGAAGGAATGTAGCAGTGAAAGGAGCAAGATTATTGTCGCCGCCACCGGTTACACACCAGCCCGCACGCTGCTCGTAGTTCTCATACTTGACATCCACAAGCCAGTCCTTGGCAATCCTTTTTTCCACTTTAATGCCAAGGGTCAGAGCGCCGAATGCTGAAAGGCGCTGATCAAGGGAGTTTGGTGTAATAGTACGAGGAACTGGCGGATAGACTGTCCGGTAAAAGTCGGCTGCCGTCTGGGAGTGAACCCTGACAGACGGGATTACCGTGAAATCATTCGGCAGTGGCTGCACATACTCAAGACCAAGCGTGCTTGCCTTGATGCCGAATGTGTCATAGTAATAACGGTAGGAGAGTCTCGTTGTACCGTCAGTTCCGTCAAAATGGTGGTTCCAGCGGGTCATGATCGTCTTGCTTTCGCGTCGGTCAGGGCGGGAATCATAAGACTTGTATGGGTCACTGAAATAGCCACGCCCTCTTGAAATACCAAAATTCAGCTGAAGAATATCAACCTTTGACAGCACTTTGGTAACGCCGAATAAACCGGCAATGGTCCGCTTGTCATACTGCAAACCCTGGGCTGTAGGATTGATCGTATCGGTAGTATAGCTGCCTCCAAGGGTAAACGTCGTGTTTTTATCCTCGGTCTGCAGGCTCCCCTGTCCGGAGTAGCCACGGGAGATGTAGTCATTCTCGGTTGAATAGACGGTTCCGAGAGTAAGGCTTCCTTTGGAGAAGTAGCGGGTAAGACCGAGGTCCACCTCCTCGCGAGTGTCATGCGAAGATGCTCCCGACAGAATATGCGTATGATAATCAGGTGATGCACCCGAAACCGAGTCATTCACATAGGTTGTAGAGATAGACCACTTGCCGGCAATAGGAGCCATAGCCGTGACCGTATAGGCATCAACACCTATACGATCCTGACTGGGCTGACTATCCTGATAATGAAGGTATTTAAACGCTACGCTACCCTTTTCAGGCGCAGCTTCAGCAAATGCGGGATGAGATGATGGCATAGCCATCGCAGCAGCAAAGAGTGCTGCGCCGATAATAGTTCTTTTTTTTGTCGGGACCGATTTCATTGGAGTATCCTGATAATTAATGGTTCAGTTAATTGCATCCACAGCCGCCACCGCCGACGCCAGCGCCGCCGGATGCTGCCTCTTTGCTTCCGTAGATATGCTCAGTGTACTTGGAGTCAAGAGCGTCGCCTTCAAAGGTCATCTCGGGACGTGCGAGGGTCTCTTTTTCCCACGGCTGAACAGCCTGGCCGATTGAACAGCCTGAAAGGCCGAGCATGAGCAGCAACAGTAATGCATGAACCGGTCTTTGTATCATATTTTTTTTCATTTGTTTGCCTCCAGTGCAGCCTTGATTTGTTTTTCGAGTCCATCACGATCAGCCTCTTTGAAACCTAAATGCTGAGAGATAATCTTGCCGTCGCGGCCAATCAGAAAACTGGTCGGCATCCCCTTGACTCCAAAAGTTTTCGGAGTCAACCCCTTTGAATCAAAAGCAACGGTAAATTTTGCAGGATTCTGGGAGAGGAATTTTTTAGCATCCTCATTCTTGCCGTCAACATTCACACCAATAACTTTAAGACCCTGTGCACGGTATTTTTCCTGAATGGAGTTCATCCATGGAAATGACTGGCGGCACGGTCCGCACCATGATGCCCAGAAATCCACATAAACCACCGATCCGGCGGTGCTCGACAGCGTCACAGAACCCTGCGACCCTGGCAGTGAGAAATCGGGAGCCTTGCTGCCCGCCTCAAGCGCGTAGGATGTACCGCTGAAGCCGACGCATAGCAGTCCGCCAACCAGAAGTGTACCGAGTTTTTTTCTAACCGTATTCACCATAAGTGTGTAGCGTTTGATTAAAGAGAATTGACCTTCTGAAAAGAGTTGATAAATGCAGGCGCACTGCACTATATCGTGACAAGCAAACAAAATAATGCTACAGGCCTCTTATTTCCAAGCAGAACCATTCCTGTGAGTGTAATATCATGGGGAAAATCGGCCTGTAAGGCAAAAAGCCGATCAAAATAAGCGTTATCTTATTCATCAAAAGCCCACCAAAGTACCCATCCCTGCCAGACAGCCGGTAACAATCATTTGAACCGAGGTTATTTTAATCAATAAATGTCTAAATCGCTATTAAAAACAGCTTAAAATTCACTTAAAATTACATCTTATGACGGGGACGTCGCAGCAGAAGCACAGATAGCATGTATATCAGAAGAGGAATTATGGCTCTATGTAACCATTATCAGTAACTTTACCACACATAACATATAGATAATGCCTGTATTGTTGAAATAAGATGAGTCAGGCTGAAGCTCTGCCTGTTATACTCTAAATACAAAGAGCCGTCTTCTCCTGTTGTATAAGGTAAAGACGGCTCTTGACTTACAATCAATCATTCAGTTGCATAAGACTCAAGCAAAGATCTCAAGTAGTTACAACGTAACAACTGTTTGATCAGAATGCGCTGTAGAACATGGCTGTGGTCAGCTGTTTGCCGGCAGCATCGGTTTTTACGTCACCGGAGTAGAAGCTGTGGTTGAGCTGGAAAACCATATTTCTTGCAACCTGGTAGTTTGCTCCAAGTGTCAGCGCATTATCATTGTCTGCTGCACCTGCACCGGAGTTGGCATTTCTGTAGGCAACACCAATACCAAGTCTGTTAGGCACAACACCGAGCTCGGTTGCGATGGTCAGTGCATTCTTGCTTCCTACCGTTGAAGCATTAAAGTAGTTGGCTGTCTGTCCTGCTTTCGAAGCAGCTGCGCTGCCATAGGCAACATAGACTCCAAGCGGCATGTCACCGGCTTTGCCCTGTGCCTGTGCATCAATAGCCCATGCTGCGGCATGATTGCGAGTCGGCGCGGCGGCGGTTCCTTCCGCTGAGCTGCCTGTCCAGATCTGAGCACCAGCGGCAAGATCCCAGTCTCCTACCTTTTCAGGAGTGACAACACCTCTGATATAGCTGAGCGGACGACCCGTAGAGAATGCAATACCATCGGTCATCACATCTTTGACCAGATATGGGGTATAGCTGAGGTAGCCGTACTTGTGCTGGGCAACAAGAGCAACACCGGTTGTTTGGTGCGCTGCACCGATATACTGCTGGGCAGATGCTTCATTTCTGTGCTCAAAAGCGCGGCTGAAGCGAAGCGCTCCGGTGTTGAGCAGCTCATAACCAAACGCTGCACCCTGTGCATCCGTATAGAAAGGAACGGTCAGGAAGGTAATGTCCTTTGATGCAGGGAACACAAAAGGAACCTTGAAGCCGACGATGCTTGCCGGGCTTACAAGGCTGATCTCAGCCTGGAATCCGATGTTCTTTGCAACTTTTCCGCCGATGGAGAGAAATGCCTCTTCCGGAACCTGGAACTGTCCTGCGTTCAACTCGGTATCAGCAGTTCCGTTTGTCTTCTGGTATCTGAACTTCGATACAAGGCCAGCATTAAGAATTGCAGGAGTTGACAGATTGTTATCTTCAATCGTGCCCTGTTTGCCTACTGTGGTGTAGCCGTTTGCCTTGAATGAGCGACCATAAGCGTTCAGCAGCGGAAAGCGCTGAAAATGGCAGGCTGCACAGGACTGATTGGTCTGTCTTGCAAACACCGGGGTGGCGGATGCCTCCTGCGGCGAAGAAAGCGCCATCAGACTGAGACAGCTTGCTCCAACAAGCATGGTTTT
The DNA here is from genome assembly GCF_001975465.1 of Chlorobium sp. KB01. Lineage (NCBI taxonomy): Bacteria > Pseudomonadati > Chlorobiota > Chlorobiia > Chlorobiales > Chlorobiaceae > Chlorobium > Chlorobium sp. KB01. The sequence goes on along the minus strand of NZ_MPJE01000115.1, from coordinate 10,934 downwards.
TTTAAGCGTCATAATTATTCACTCCATTGTTTTTGTTATGATTGAAAATGGCGATAAATCACCAATCTTTTAATGTTACTGCATCAATAAAACCGGAAACAGAAGGCATACCGACTCCTGCTTCACAAGAAACACCATCAGTCAAAGAGACACTGGTCGATCATATAGGCAACAGCATTGGCACTTTCAGTGAGCGACAGAGAGTCCATTCCACCCTTGGCAGGCATATTATTGAACCCTTCAACCGCATGCTTCACCATTGCCTCCATACCGTGTGCCATTCTCGGCTTCCAGGCCGTGATATCACAGAATTTAGGCGCGTCCATAACACCACTGCTATGGCATACCGCACAAACTCTTTCATAAACATCCTTACCCTGAACCATATCGTACTTTGCACGCAAAGTGGCTCTGGCAATATCTTCAGCTTTGACGATTTGCGAGGAACAGATAAAAACAACCATCAGAGAACAAACCTGAACAAAACGCCTCATAATCATCTCCATTATTGATTATAAAATTGATTTTAGCCTGTATTTTTGAGCCGAACTACTCAAAAGAACGACTCAAACACTCTTCACCCTAATCACTACAACCTGCTCATAAGCGCAAAAAACCGCTCACGATAGCATAAAACCCCTTAATGTCCGGAATGAGTGATAAGATCATCAGTCCGCCACAAAAAAGAGGGACAAGGCTAACAAAAGGACTACACCGTCCGAATGTCGACAAATGAACAACCTGAAAAGATTAAAAAATATAAAGCGGATGAAGCCAACGTTTCAGGGCATCAATCAACTCCAAAAGCAATTTCCTGCTTATAAAGCCAACACCTACTACAGAAAATTAAATTACAATGAAAATATGTTTAAAATCATATTAAAAACCAAAAAAAATAATTTCATCCAATTGCTGACATGACGCGGGCATTACGCTTTCTGATTCCTGCCGATGATTTCCTCCGGTTTTCAAACCACCTTTTCATATATAAATACGCAACCCTTCTCCGTACTGGCTTCTGCCAATAACAGGATCTCATATGATATACATCGATATACTTACGACTGCACTCAATAACGTTGAGCAGTGCTGTTAACTGATTGAATAAATTACTGATATACAACCGATTAAATTAATAAAATTATCATGGCAACTCCTGCGGAAAGTCTCGACAAGAAAAAAATAAGCTCCGTAACAATGAGTGTCACGGAGCTTATTTCAATAGAATCAGAGCGCAATAGGGTCAGATTTTATTCATTAATAATCCTCACTCTCCCGCACCTTCGGCCTCAACCTCGAAATGAACTTTTACCGATATATCCGAAAAGAGTCTGGCATCTGCTTCAAATTTGCCAAGAGTCTTGACCGGAGCGTCAAGCGTGATTTTGCGGCGATCAATCTCAAAACCCTGCACTTTGAGAGCCTCGGCAATATCAGCAGAAGTTACGGTTCCAAAGAGTTTGCCCGATTCACCGGCTTTGGCATATACCTTCAGTGCTAACTGCTCAATGTTCCGGGCAACTTCGCGGGCATGCTTGCGCAGTAACTCGACCTTTTTGGCCTGCTGCTTTTTTTCTGTTTCAAGAGCCTTGAGCGTTCCCTCGGTAGCTCTTATTGCGATCCCCTGCGGAATCAGGTAATTGTTGGCATAACCGTTTTTGACGGCAACAACTTCACCTGTGTCGCCAAGGGCAGCCACATCCTTTCTTAAAATGACTTTCACTGCTTAGCTTCCTCGTTCAATAGATTGCGAAAATGGTTATTTGTATTCATCGACAACATAGGGTATTACTGCCAGGAACCTTGCCCACTTTACCGAATGGGTTAAAAGGTTCTGCTCTTTGGCAGAGAGACCGGTGATGCGACGGGGAATAATTTTTCCCTGATCGTTGATGAATCTTTTCAGCTTGCGCTCATCGCGATAGTCAAAAAATACCACCTGATTTTTCGACACTTTTTTCTTCGACGCAAGAGCATTGCTCAACGATTTGTTGCCCTGCGATTTGTGGCCTTGTGACTGTGTAAATTTCTGTCTCATAAGTATCTCTACAAAAGTTTGCTTACCCTGTCCTCTCAATCGGAGGAAAGGTATTTGTATTCGTAAATGTGACTGGCTTCATCGTCGGGAATTTCTCCATGGTGGATATCATGACATTCATCCTCAATAAAGCCCTCTTCATCATCCTCACCATTCTTTTTACGTTTGTTGAGGAACTGGATTCTTCTTGCTTTTATCTCTACAACCGTTCTTGAAGTTCCGTCCTGAGCCTTCCATGTGCGGCTTTGCAATTCACCATCCACAAGGACAGCCGAACTTTTCTTCAGGTTGTCACGGCAGCTCTCGGCAAGCTTGTTCCATGCTACCACACCTACATAGCAGACATCCTCCTGCCACAGGTGATTGCTGTCACGGAACCTTCTGTTACATGCAATTGAAAAATTAACGACCGGCGTTCCGCCTGAATTAGTCTGCCTGAAAACCGGATCTTTCGTGAGATTTCCTGCGATTATCACACTGTTTATCTCAGGCATTTTCAATTCAGCCATAACATCTACTCCGTTTAAATCTCAAAAGGAATCACGTCGTTCGCTTGCTTTCACTCCAAACATGACAATCATTTAGCCGCTGCTTCAGAAGCTGCTGCCTCAAGGGCCGCAACATCTTCAGGACTGCCTATGACAACGCTGTATTTCTCAACCCTTTTGCGCATTTCAAGAAGAGCGCCTGTGAGCTGGATAATCAGGTAACGAAGCAGATCTTCCTCGTAACGAAGAACCTTTTCAATCTCTGCAATAACTCCCGGGGCTCCGGTAAATTCGATGTGGGCGTAGTAGCCGATAGTCCTCTTCTTTATCGGATAAGCCGTCTTGCGACGTCCGATTTCGAGAACACCGCTGATGCTCCCGCCTTTTTCGGTAATGACCCGCTGAACCAGCTCCATTGCAGCAGTAATCGCCTCGTCCTGAAGCCCGCCGTCAATGATGACTGTACATTCATAAAGTTTGTTTTTTTCCATAGCGCAAATTGCTGATAATCATTATTACTCCTCAGTTGCTTGCAAAACGGCGAGGGTCCGGTATTGCGCAGACCAGCCCCACGGCTTCACGGTTTCCCGTTGAACACCATCTGCAAATTTGAACATTAAAAGTAATCTATTTACACCAGTTTTCCAACCTGCTGAATAAAACCATAAAAAGAAGGTATTTCCAGGAGGCACAGAGCATAGAACTCCATTATTTATAACACTTTACACTAAATCACACCTTCCCGGCTACCCACAACCGGCAAACGGGATACCTGTTTACTCGACATTGCCGCCGATTGCAACACGCTATGCTGATCCTCTTTACAACTCCGCCTGCATGAAATAGTCAAGAATTCTGCTTGCTATCTCCTGAGCAGAGAGTTCGTTCATGCAGCGAAAATGCCCCCT